>WHTP01000126.1:0-12500 GCA_009377695.1 Hyphomicrobiales bacterium
GCTGGCCATGCTCTCGGAGATCCCCGATGTAGACGTGCGCGCCGCAGCAGCAATCGCGCCAAGCAGCGTGATTTGGCAAGCCATGGCCGATGGGCGTCCACCGCAGAAGTCGTCATGGACGCTTGGCGGTGAGCCGCTCCCGTACCTGCCCCTTCACGGAGAGCGGCTGCTTCCCCAGATCATCAAGCGCGCATTGCTCCAGCGCCTGTCGTGGCGTCCACACCCCCGCCCGCTGCGCGTGCTGCCGGCGTTTGCTGCGTCCCTCCGCGATCGGCGCGCGGTCGCGCGAGCCGCGATTCGGGTCGAACGGATCGCAGCGCCCATCCTGTTCGTTGTCGGCGACGACGATCAAATGTGGCCGGCTGCTGCCATGCTCAAGACGCTGCGCTCGCGCCGGCGTAGCAGCGGCTACGAGGAAGCAGATCGTTATCTGCGCTTTGCGGACACCGGACATATCATCCGGCCTCCAATCGTCCCGACTACCATCACACAGACCGAAGCGCTGCATGCGGGTGGCACGCCCGCCGGATGTGCGCGCGCCAACGCAGATGCCTGGCAGGCGATCCTAACGCTCTTGGATGATCATCTGGCGTGATGGCAACTTGAATGACATGCTGAGGCGGCCAACATGATAGCATCAAGCTGCGTAAGCGATCGGGTCCTGTGACCAAAACCGGCGTGTGCAAGTTTCTGTACGCTCCAGTACGATGAGATGATGTTTCTGCTTTTCTTGCCGGTCTTGCCACGCTCTCTTGCCAAGTTGCCTATAGCATTGGAAGAGCGGCATGGCAGACGAGACGGAACCGAAAGGAAGCACTCCGGCTAACGACAATCGCAGGGCCGATGGTAACGTGGACATTGCGCTCTGTCGGCGACTGGACCAGGCGGCTCTGTCCCTGGCGCGACTGATTGGCCGCCAGATTGCGCGGGAGCAGTTCGACGCGATGCAAGCCGCCAATGACAACAGGCCCCACCTGCGCATGCGGGAGGCGGTCGCGGCAGAGGACCAAGACCAGGAAGGCGAGCAAGGATAGGAACAGGAGATCGAGGTCGATGACCCGCATTGCGCTTTACGCCCGCTATTCCTCCGACAACCAGCGGGAAGCCTCAATCGAGGATCAGTTCCGGCTTTGCCGGGAGCATGCGATGCGCGAGGGCTGGACCGTCGCCGAAAGCTATTCAGACCCCGCCATCTCGGGCGCGAGCGTGATCCTGCGGCCCGGCATCCAGGCACTGTTGCAGGACGCGCGGCGCGGGCTGTTCGAGGTCGTTCTGGCCGAAGCGCTCGATCGCATCAGCCGCGATCAGGCGGATGTCGCAACCCTGTTCAAGCACCTCAAATTCTCTGGCGTGTCGATAGTAACGCTCGCCGAAGGCGAGATCAGCGAGCTTCATGTCGGCCTCAAAGGCACGATGAATGCGCTATTCCTGAAAGACCTTGCCGATAAGACACGGCGTGGCCTGCGTGGTCGTGTAGAGGCCGGCAAGTCCGGAGGCGGACTCTGTTACGGCTATCAGGCCGTGAAAGAGATGACTACCGATGGCGAGCCAATTCGCGGCGACCGCGAGATCGTCTCGCACGAGGCCGAAATCGTGCGCCGGATCTTCCGCGATTTCGCTGGTGGCATCTCGCCGCGCACCACTGCTCGCACGCTGAACGACGAGGGCGTTCCCGGCCCCGAGGGCAAGCTGTGGAACGACACGACGCTGCGCGGCCATGCCAAACGCGGGACCGGCATTCTGAACAATGAGCTCTACATCGGCCGGCTCGTCTGGAACCGGCAGCGCTATGTGAAGGACCCGTCCACCGGCAAGCGTGTCTCGCGCCTTAATCCCCGGGAGAAGTGGATCACGACCGAGGTCCCGGAACTGCGCATCATCGATGACAAACTCTGGCAGGCGGTGAAGGCGCGCCAAGACGAAATCGCCGTCAAATACGCCAATGTCATCTCGGCTGTGCGCGAGCACCACCGAACCAACGGGCTCAACAGCACCCATCGCGCAAAATCGCTTCTGTCCGGACTTGTCTTCTGCGGGTGCTGCGGCGGCCCCTGTTCTCTTCGCGGCCAGAATCGTTTCGCGTGCTCGACCCACATCACCAACGGCTCGTGTTCCAACGGTCGTTCCATCCATCGCCATTTGTTGGAGGAACGTGTCCTTGCCGGTCTGCGCGAGAAGATGATGGCGCCCGAAGCAGCAGCAGAGGCCATGCGCGCCTATGCAGAGGAGACGACCCAGCTTAGCCGCGAACGCCGGGCAAGCTCCGACGCCGACCGCCTCGAGCTGACAAAGATCGAGCGGTCCATGAAAGAGATCGTGGGCGCGATCGAGGAAGGCGGCTATACGCGCATGCTAACGCACCGGCTGAAGGAGCTTGAGGCAAGGCAGGAGGTGCTACAGCAGCGCCTTGCGCGTGCACCCGAGCCACTGCCCGACATCCATCCGAACGTTGCCGAGATGTATCGCCGCAAGGTCGAACGTCTGGCTGAAGCACTCAGCCATCCCAAAGATCGGCACGAGGCGGCCGAGGCCATCCGCGGCCTCATCGAACGAATTACGCTCACCCCCCGTGCGAAGCGTGGGCAGATCGCCGTCACGCTGCACGGCGAACTTGGCTCTATCCTCAATTGGCTGACCCGCAACAACAAGAATGGCGCGGTCGCAAAGAAGGCCGAAAACGCGAACACTCCCGGCCTTGCGGGCTCGGGAGTGTCGGTTTCGGTGGTTGCGGGGGCAGGATTTGAACCTGCGACCTTCAGGTTATGAGCCTGACGAGCTACCGGGCTGCTCCACCCCGCGTCAATTCCGTATCCAATCCGGCGATTGAGGGCGCGGGAGCGGCGTCCCGCGCGGTGATTTATGTAGCAATAGTGTCACCCAATGGAAAGGGCGCGCGCGAGCTTTTTTCGCTGGATTTTCGAGCCCTTGGCGAGTGTTCCGGCGCGCTGTCCGGGAATACCGGGCTTGACCCGGCCAGCGGGCGTTGATTGAGATTTGCCGAGGGATGGAGGCGGCCGGACCGGGTCCGGTGATTGCCGGCGCCAGGCGCCGGCAGAGGGATCGGACTTAGCCCATGATCGAGACCATGTTCGGCTCGCTCTACGCGATGCTGATGTCCCCCCACATGATGGGGCTGATGCTGCTGGCGGTGGCGATCGGCCTCGTCGTCGGCGTGACGCCGGGCATCGGCGGGCGGCTGTCGATCGCGCTCGCGATCCCGTTCGTCTTCGGAATGGAGATGATCCCGGGCGCGGTGTTCTTGCTCACCATGCATGCGGTGAACGGCACCAGCGGGCAGATCTCCAGCATCATGTTCGGGGTGCCCGGCGACGGCGACGATGCCGCCACCACCATCGACGGCTATCCCATGGCCAAGAAGGGTGAGGCCGGACGCGCGCTTGGCGCGAGCGTCACCGCGTCGGGCATCGGCGGCATCGTCGGCGCGGTCGTGTTCGCGATCATGATCCCGGTGCTCGAGCCGGTCGTGATGGCGTTCAGCCCGGCCGAATTCTTCCTGCTGGCGCTGCTCGGCATCACCTTCATCGCCTTCCTCGCGGGCCGCGAACAGATCTTCAAGGGCCTCATCGTCGGCTTGTTCGGCATGATGCTGGCGACCGTCGGCACCGACCCCAACACCGGCACGCCGCGCTTCGCCGGCGATTTCCTGTTCCTGTGGGATGGCGTGAGCCTGATCACCGCGGTGCTCGCTTTGTTTGCGATCCCCGAGATGATCGCGCTCGCGGTGAAAGGCGGATCGATCTCGTCGGTCTCGCGCGAGACCGCGAGCTACTCCTATCGCCAGTTGTTTGAGGGGGTGATGGAAGTGCCGCGGCACTGGTGGCTGGCGCTGCGCACCTCGGTCATCGGCGCCGTGGTCGGCATGATCCCCGGCCTCGGCTCATCCGCCGCCGCCTGGTTCTGCTACGGCCACGCGGTGCAGACCTCAAAGACCCCGGAGCGCTTCGGCAAGGGCGCGGTGGAGGGCGTGATCGCGCCCGAGACCGGCAGCAACGCGCGCGAAGGCGGCGCGCTGCTGCCGACGTTGTTCTTCGGCATTCCGGCGAGCTCCGGCATGGCCGTGCTGATGGGCGCGTTCCTCATCCTCGGCATCCAGCCCGGCCCGACCATGATCACCGAGCGGCTCGATCTCGTGTGGACGCTGATCTGGGCGCTGGTGGTCGGCAACCTGATCGCCGTGACGTTCCTCCTTTTCATCATGCGCTGGGTGGCGCTGCTCACCTTCGTCAATGGCGCGATGCTGGTGCCATTCATCGTGGTGATGGCAGTGACCGGCTCCTATGTGAGCGAAGGCCAGTGGCAGAACCTCGTGGTGCTCGTCGTGCTGAGCGTGGTCGGCTACGGTCTCCTGCGCTTCAATTGGCCGCGCGCACCGTTCGTGATCGGCATCGTACTCGGCAAGATCGCCGAGGAATCGTTGCACAAGGCGCTGGAGCTGTGGGGTCTCAGCTTCTTCACGCGGCCGCTGTCGCTGGTGCTGATCGGACTGATCGTCGCGACCATCGGCTATGCCGTGTACCGCAACATCAAGCCGCGCACCGCCGGAGCGCAACGCGCGGTGACGCCATGACGGCGACCCCTGCCCCCATGACGATCCTGATGCTGGCGATCTTTGCCGCCATGGTCGGCGTCGCGAGCACCTACCCGCCCGAAGCGCGCTTCATGCCGTTCATCGTCGGCATCCCCGCCATCGGATTGTGCCTGCTGCAGCTCGCCATCGATCTCTACCGGCGCCGTGTGCCCACAGGCGGTGACGGCGACGATGCGCTCAAGGAAGCGGAGGACCGCGTTGCCCGCATCTCCGGCCGCCGCTTGCAATTCGACATGCCGTCGGAGAACACGATGTTCACCGAGACCGCCCACGACGCACGTGAGACGATGCGCCGCGAGACCATCGTCTGGGGCTACTTTCTCGGACTGGTCGCAGGCATCCTGCTGTTCGGCTTCCACGTCACGGTGCCGATCTTCCTGATTGCGTTCCTACGCTTCCAGGCGAAAGCAAGCTGGCGCAGCGCGCTGATCTATGGCGGCCTTGGCGCGATCGTGATGTACTTGCTGTTCGAAAAGGTGCTGCGGGTGGTGCTGCACGGGGGCTTCGTGACCGACTTTGCCCTGGGTCGCTTCGGTGGCTGAGCGCGGCTTGCGGGGCAATCTCCTTTGCACTAGTTGAAGCGTAGTGGCGCCGCGGTGCATCTTTACGGGATCACGCGGCGTATTAGAACGGTGGGGGTGGAATTGGACCGGAGGAAAACCATGACCAGGACCGCAACATGCATGTCGCTCGCCGGCGGCCTGGCGGCGACGGCGATCGCCATGCCGGCGCTGGCGCAGAATGGTGCGGACTATTTCAAAGGCAAGACCGTCACCTACATCGTCGCGACCTCGGCCGGCGGCGGTTACGACCTTTATGGGCGCTTGGTCGCGGAATACATGCAGCGATACCTGCCCGGCTCTACGTTCGTGGTGCGCAACCTTCCGGGCGCCAGACATCTGGTCGGCGCCAACACGATCTTCGCGTCGCGCGCCGACGGGCTGACCATCGGCACCTTCAACACCGGCCTCATCTACAATCAGCTCGTGGGGCTGCCCGGCATCAAGTTCGATCTTGCCAAGATGTCATGGATCGGCAAGGCGACCACGGAGCCGCGCGCGATCGTGATGGCGCAGCAATCGCCAATCAAGACGTTCGCCGATCTGCAGGCCACCAAGCAGCCGGTCAATTTTGCGACCTCGGGTATCGGCAGCGCGAACTACGTCGAGACCACGATGCTGACTTCAGCGCTCAAGCTCCCTGCAAAAGTGCTCACCGGGTATAACGGCAATACGGACCAACTCGCGATGCGCCGCGGCGAGGTGGGCGGAACGATCGGCTCGCGATCATCGTTCGAGCAGTTCGTGCAGAACGGCTACGGCCGCTTCATCGCCCAGATCGGCGGCAAGGATCCCAACGTGCCGCAGCTTCGCGATCTCGTCAAAGATCCGGCAGCGCTATCGCTGATCGCACTGGTGCAATCGCAAGGCGACATCGCACGGCTGACAGCCGGCCCGCCCGGCATTCCACCGGCCGTGCTCGACGCGCTGCGCGAAGCTTATCGCAACGCGCTTGATGATAAGGAGCTGCAGGAAAAGGCGGCGAAGCTCGAGCGCCCGGTCGAGCCGGGCTATGGCGACGAGGTGCTCAAGGCAGTCATCACGGCGCTGAACCAGCCGCCCGAAACCATCGCGTTGCTCACGCAGGCGCTGAAGAAAAAGTAGGCGCACTAAGCGGGTGGTACCCGCGCACGACTCTGAGCCCTTATCTTGGCCGGGACAGCATCACGATAAGCGAGTACCCTCCCCTGGGGCTCCTCAGTGGCGCCGCATAGCGAGGGAGGTCGTGATGTCTCGGATATCGCGGTTGCTCACTCTGGCAGGCGGACTAATTGCGTCCGCGCTATTGGCCGCGCCTGCACCGGCACAGTCAGGCGCCGATTTCTTCAAAGGTAAGACCATCACCTATATCGTCGCTACCTCGCCGGGCGGCGGCTACGATACCTATGGCCGACTGGTCGCGGAGTATATGCAGCGTCACCTCCCGGGCTCGACCGTGGTGGTCAGGAACATGCCGGGCGCCGGCCACATGATCGGCGCCAATGCGATCTTTGCGGCGAAGCCTGATGGCTTGACCATCGGCACATTCAACACTGGGCTGATCTACAACCAGCTCATCGGGCAGAGCGCCGCGCGGTTCGATCTCGAGCGGATGTCGTGGATCGGAAAAGCCGCCAATGACGCCCGCGTCATCACTATCGCTCAACAGTCGCCGATCATGAGCTATCGCGATCTCGCCGCGCAAAAGCGGCCGGTGAATTTCGCCGCGGCCGGTATCGGCAGCGCCGCTTATGTCGAGACCGTGATGCTGACCGCGGTGTTGAAGCTGCCGATCAAGCTCCTCACCGGCTACAACGGCAATGCTGACATGTTGGCGATGCGCCGCGGCGAGGTGGTGGGTACGATTTCGGCTCGATCCACCTGGGAACCGTTCGTGCGGAATGGCTATGCGCGCTACATCGCCCAGATCGGCGGCGACCAGACCGACGTGCCGCAGCTTGCGACGCTGGTCACCGATTCCGCTGCCAAGGCCCTCATCGCGCTGATCCAGACGCAGTGCGACGTTTCTCGCCTCACCGCGGGGCCGCCCGGGATTCCAGCCGACCGCCTGGCCGCGCTGCGCAGCGCGTATCGCATGGCGATGGAGGATCGGGAATTGCTGACAAAGACCGAGAAGCTCGGGCTTCCGATCGAGCCGGCTTACGGCGACACCGTGCTGCAGATGATCAAGGGGGCGCTGCAGCAGTCACCGGAAACGGTGGCGCTGCTCGCCGAAGCGCTCAAGAAAAAATAGCTGCAGGCCATTGAGCGGCGCTTTCGCTCGACGCCCCTGATACCTGACGGTGACGAGATCGCCCTTGCCAAGACGCTCGTAGCGGGCTTTGGTCCGCCCTGTTCGCGTTCTCGTGGCGTTGTCATAGAACTGTCACATGAGCAATAAGCCTGCCCTGCGTCCGGATTTGGCGGTCGGTGAAGCATTGTGCGCGGTCGCTCGCGACATTCTCTCGGATGCGCGCACGGCGATCGAAAGCCCCGACAACTCCGACGCGGTCGCCGTGCACCATTTCCGTCGCGAGATGAAGCGCTGGCGGGCGCTGCTGCGGCTGCTTGATCCATTTCTGGGAGAAGAATCCAACGGTCTGCACACCGCTTCGCGCGACCTCGCGCGCGATCTCGGCGGCGCGCGCGACCCGCAATCCGCCCTTGAGGCACTCGACGATCTCAAGAAGCACGATTTGCCGCTGCCGGAACGTTCCATCAAAACGATGCACAAGCGTATCGATGCGCTCCGGGCTGCCGGCGAGATGAACGCGCTCGCCACGGACATGCGGTTGCGGATCGCCGAAGCGCTCGCCAATGCCGACGTTGCCGTGAACCGCTGGCCGCTCGACGCATTAAAGTTCCCCGACATCGCCAAGCGGCTCGCCTTGAGCTATCGCGACGCGCGGCGCGCGGTGCCGGAGCGCTGGTTCCGCGCCAGCCCCGAGGAGCTGCACGAACTGCGCAAGCTTGTCGTTATTCACCGGTACCAGATGCAGATCGTGCAGCCGTTGTGGAAGCGCTTCACCAAGATGTGGATCGCGGAAGCGCAGCGGCTGCGCGAGCGGCTCGGCCAGCATCAGGATCTCGAGGTGCTGCGGGTGCTTACCGAACCGAACCAGCCGCTCGCCTCCTGGCACGCAAAGCTTGATCCTGCGATTGCCGCCCGCAAGCGCCGCCACGTCGACGCCGCGAAGCGGCTCGCGACCCGCGTGTTCGTCGACAAACCCGGCGCATTCCGCCGCCGCCTGGTTGTGATGTGGAAGACCGGCTGAGACTAGTGGAGTGGATTTGACATTCGCTACCCCGTAGACGGCACACTCGCAAAGCGAATGTCAAATCCGAAACTCCACTAGCAACTTATATTTGCTAGTGGTCCTTTGATTCTAACATTCGCAAAGTCGCCCGCTGCGAAGGGATGCGAATGTTAGAATCGGACCACTAGCCCTTAACGCTGTGCAGGCCGTTTCCCAAGTCGGTCGCGACCTTCTTGATCAACTCGGACCATGGCTGCCCGCGCTGCTGACGCCGCACCCGTACGCGCGGATACCACGGGCTCTCGTCACGATCGCGGAACCAGTACCAGATGCGCGCGTGCCCATGCGGCACCATGACGAAGGTCGGCCGGCCGAGCGCACCGGCAAGATGCGCCGTCGTGTTACTCACCGTCACGACGGCATCGCAGGCGCCCATCAACGCCGCCAGCCCATCGAGATCGTTGGTGTTGTCAATGTCAGCGAGCCGCTCGACGCGCATACCGAGTTCGCGCTCGACCGCCTCCCGTTCGATACGCGTGTCGCCGTATTGCAGATCGATAAAGCGGTAGCCGGGCGCGCGGAGCAGCGCCGCGAAGTCGGCAAGCCGCGCGCTCTTCTGCTCGCCGCCGATCGGCGCCTTGCTGACCCACGACAACCCGATCACCGTGCGGCCGTCGTCGAGTCTTTGGCGTAGCGCATCGGTACGCGCTCCGTCGGCAATGAGATAGCCCCGCGCGCGCTTCGGAAACGCGTCCCAGTCCGGGCGGAAGCGGCGTCCTAGACCGCCGATCGGCTCCTGCGCCACGAACGGTCCCGCGTAGAGCTCCGGACCCAGCGGGATCACCTTGGCGCCGGGAAACGACCGCGCGAACAACGTCACCAGCCGAGGCTCGACCTCGAGCGTTACCGCTCCGGTGCGCTGCATCAAGTCCGGGATCATGCTGGCATGGAGGATTTCGTCGCCGAGTCCCTGCTCGCCCCAGATCAGCAACGGGCCATTGACGCGCGCGCCGTTCCAGCGCGGCTGCGAGTACGCGCGCGATACCAAGCCCTTGGCGCCGCCCCAGCGGTGTTCGTAGAGCGCGAAGCCTTCCGACAATCGACCAAGACCGAGGCAGATGAAGCTCTTGTTCCACTTCGGGCCCGCCGCGTCGGGATCGAGCGCAATCAGCCGATCGAACGTTGCCGCCGCCTCTTCGAAACGTTCGAGATCGACCAAGGCATCACCGCGCACCATCAGTGCTTCCGGGTCGTCGGCGATCATTGCAAGCGCACGGTCGCAGCTCTCGAGCGCTTCCTGGGCGCGGCCGAGCTTGCGCAGGATCACGGCGCGCGTCACCAGCGCGGCACGATGGTCGGATGCGATCGCCAGTGCGCGATCGGACGACGCCAGCGCATCGGCATGCCGGCCGAGCTGGTCGAGCACATTGGCGAGGTTGTTATGTGCATCGGTATAGTCCGGATCAAGCGCGATCGCCTGCTGCAAGCTCGCGATTGCCTGGTCGTAACGCTTGAGCGCGGAGAGCGCGTTGCCGTGATTGTAGCGCGCCGGGGCGAAGTCGGGCGCGAGCGCGATGGCGCGGCTGAAGCTCTCGGCAGCCCCTTCATGCCGGCCGAGATCGTGCAGGACGGCGCCGCGATTGCACCAGTCGCTGACCGATGCCGGATCGAGCGCGAGCGCACGGTCGTAGCTTGACACAGCCTCGTCGAGCCGGTTGAGCGCGACCAGCACATCCGCGCGGCTGCCGTGCAGGCCGGCGGACGCCGAGCCAAGCGCGATCGCGCGATCAAAGCTCGCGAGCGCCTCGTCATTGCGCCCGAGATGGAGCAGCGCCTTGCCGAGCAAGTCGTGAAGGCGTGCCTCATCCGGCGCGAGCGTGAGCGCCTTTTGAAGGATCGCGACGCCGTGCTCGATCCGGCCCTGTTCGCACGCCGCCAGCGCGTCGCGATAGAGCGCGTCGGTGGTGTGCAGCATCGCGGCACTCAAAGCCGTTGCGCGCGTAGCATTTCATCGCGCTCCGCGCACCAGAGGTCGCCATAGTCGACATCGCGCCACTGGTCGAACCACGGTCCACCGCGGGTGAAGTGCACCGCATTGGGCGCGCCGCCGGCGGGCTTCTCATTCCAGCCTTCGAGCCAATTCCAGTCGACCGGAAGCGCGCCGATATCCTCGTCGGCGACCCACTGCATGCGGTGCAGATAGGCTCCGCTCTCGCGGTTCACGATATCGGGCGTGAGCGCGCGCACCGACGGATGATCGCAATTGAACAGCATCAACGACGACCAGTTCTTGCGCGGATAGACGGTTTGCACGGCGCCATCCATCTTGGTCTTCTCCTTCGGCCGATAGTCGTGTTGCACACAGAACACCGCCTTCGGTCCCGCCGCATAGGTCGCGAGCCCCGCGATGTCGCCGAGCCAGAGGAAGTCGCAATCGCAGAATAGTGCCCAGCCACGGAAGCCGGCCAGCGCCGGCGTGAGGAAGCGCGAATAGGTAAACTCGGTCGAGGCCAGCGGGTCCTGATCCCGCCGATACAAGCCCTTCGTCCGCAGATCGTCGAGCTTGATCGGCGACACCGCGACCGGGAGAGACGCCCGCCGTTCGAGCGAGAACTTGGCAACGTCATAAGCGATGGACTCACGCTGGTCCCAGCCGATATAGACGCGAAATGGGTCTGCCATGCGATCGGAGGTCGTGGATTTGCGCGGGGCATAAATTGCTCAAAATCTGATAGTGGACATTGCCGCAAAAGCAAAGGGCGCAGCCCCACTGCGAGCGTCGCGTTTGTTCCGACCCCGCGGGAAACCGTGGATCGCATGCTCCAGACGCGTTTGTGACGGTCGCTCGATCAACGACGCAAACCTTGCTTAGTTTGAGTCACAAGGCTTCCACCGTCATGCGCGGGCCTCGGCCGGCGCATCCACCATTTTGCGAATGATCGATTGCCGAGCCTCGTCGCTTCGCGGCCGCCAGGCAATGACTGCATCGCAAGAAACAAAATGGCCGGAGCGAGCTCCGGCCATTTGGATGGTGTCGCTGCGACGGCGCGGTGACTGCCTATTCCTGTCTCTCGGCCGGCGCCGGCGCGCGTTCCTCGGCGGCAAGCTCTTGTTCGAGAGGCGGAGCCGCGGGGGGAGGATCGGGTATCGTCGCCGGTGGCACCGGACGCGGTTCCGGTGGGCTCGTCGATGTCGCCGTCGTAGTGGTGGGCGCAGGGACGGAGTGGGTCGCCTGCGGCGTGCCGAGCCTCAGGTGGTCCTTGCGCACGGCGAACAGCAGGTTCGAGTCATGGCCGCGGTGACGATAGCCGATTCCGAATTCGAGCGGCGGCGCCTTCGCCTTCTTGAACAGCTCGCCGAGCCGCGGTTGACCGCGGCCGGGGAACACGGCGATCGGTCCGAGATAGGCGCCGAATGGATGCAAGCTCCACATTTCCGGACGGAACGACGCCAACGGAATTCCAGAGTCATCCTGCACGATCTGCTGCGAGCGCTGCAGCACGAAGTCGCGGATTTGCGTGAAGTTGCCGCTGTGCATCAGGTAGGATGCGCTCTTGAGCAGACTGTTGCCGTTGCCCAAGGTCGAAGCAAATTTCAGGAATCCGGTGCTGGCGAGGCCGCCATTCGAGACGTCGGCGCGGAAATAGTACAAGGTCTGCGGCGGGCCATTGCCGCTCGTCATCACGATTTTGACGCCCGGCACCATGCCGCGCGCCGCGCCATTCGCCGGACGCAGCGTGCCGTCCTTGTCGAGGTGGACGAGACTGACTTCGCGGATCGTCTTTCCTGAACGCGCGATGTAGACGTAGAGGATCGGCAGCGTCCCGGCAAGATCGCCACCGGTGAGCTGGCTGCGCATGTGGTTCGTGATGAAGAAGCTCAGCCGCAGCGAACTGCCGATCGATTGCTGGATGCGGGGCAACGATCCGACCGTGCGCTCGGTCGCACTCGGGACGGCGCCGACCGGCTCGAGGCCGGACATGAGGTAAATGTTGGCCGAAGGATAAAATGCGTTGGCGTAGAGAAAATCGGGACCGCTGAACATGTAGTAGAGCGTGTTCTGGCGATCCTTCAGATTTCGCTCGGACCAGGCGC
>WHTP01000209.1 GCA_009377695.1 Hyphomicrobiales bacterium
GCTTCGAGCCGCCGGAAAGCCTGCCAAAGTCGCCATCATCGCCGTCGCCCGCAAACTTCTGATCACCGCAAATGCCATCCTGCGAGACAAGTCTGCATATCAACGCTAACAAAACAGTTGCCGGGTCTGCAGCGCATCACTCCGCAAGAGCTACGTGCCGCGCTGCGCCCGGGACACGAACACCATCCTCAAACCAGCTGCGTCCTCACCTCAACGACGGCGACGCCGCCCTTCTCCACCTGGGCGACCGCTTCCTTGAACACGCCCGCAAGCTCGGCCGGATCGAAGATCGGGCCTTTGGCCCAAGCACCGTAGCCGCGCGCAATGGTGGCATGGTCGATGTCGGGATCGACCATGCGCTGCCCGATCCACGCATTCTCCAGCGGCCGGTGACGATCTTCGGCGACGTGCATCTGGTGCTTCTCGTCGTTCCCCCAGGTGGTGTTGTTGTTGATCACGAGCAGCATCGGCGCGCGCATGTGCACCGCACTCCAGATTGCGCCCGCCGACATGATGTAATCGCCATCACCCATCAGCGACACGCAGAACTTGCCCTGATCGCGGCAGGCAATCGCGGCGCCCGCCGCCGCGCCCGGACCATAGCCGACGCCGCCCCCACCGTTCGTTCCGAGGTAGTAGCCGGCGCCGGGGAACTGCCAGATGCCTTCCGGAAAGCTCGCCGAATTGCGCATCGCGAGCAGCCAGTTTTTGTCCTTCACGGCGTTCCACAGCTCGGTGACCATGCGGCCCGGGCGGATCGGCTTGTCGTCCCAACCCTTGCGCGCGTTCTCGGCCTGACGGGCGCGGATGGTCTTGTGACGCTCATGCGCAACCTTGCGGCGCTCCTCGACCTTGGCGCGCGCCGCCGAATCCTTCTCCAGCCGCTGACGGATCACATCGTTGAGCTGTTGCAGGCCGAGCAGCGGATCGCAATTGATCTGCACATCGACCAATGGCGCCGGACCGCGCATATAGGACCAGGAGCTCGGCATCATGTCGTTGAGCGACATGTCGATGACCTTGCGACCCGGACGCAGCCGTCCGGAGCCGACGTTCTCCTTGCGCTCGGTGTAGCTGTCGAGCAGGCTCGCGAGATCGCGGCAGTCGATCGCCATCACGGCGTCGACTTCTTTCACGATCTCACGGTCGCCGCTGCAGTTCTGCGGATGCGCGGTGGGGAACGCGATGATCCCGTTGTCTTCGCGGTAGGCCGCGCCGGTGAGCTCCACGAGCTCCACGAGCGGCTTGGTGACAGCGGGATTAATGCCGAAGCGGCCGCCAATGATCAGCGGGAAATTCGAATTGAGCAGCGCGTCGGCGGCCGCCTCAAGCGCACCGGGATTGGCGGCCACCGGCGGCGCCGGCTGGAAGAATTTCGGGTCCGGCATGATCACCTCGCCCTCGATCTTCTGCTCCTGGATGCCGCAATCGAGCGTCACATAGACCGGCCCGCGCGGCGCGGTCAGCGCGACCTTATGCGCCTTGGCGATGGCGTCGAGATGCCACTGCGGCGTGGTCGGTTCCTCCGTCCACTTCACGTAGTTCTTGACGATGTCGGCTTGCGTCGAGGCGCAGTGCAGCCAGTCGATCCAGCGGCGGTCGGCAGGATCGAGCGGGCCGGAGCCGCCGAGCACCATGACCGGCGCGTGATCGCCGAACGCATTGTAGACGCCCATCGAGCCGTTCATCAGGCCGACGAGATCGTGCAGGATGCACACGCCGATGCGGCCGGTGGCCTTGGCGTAACCGTGCGCCATCGACACCGCGATCTGCTCGTGCGTGGTCAGCACCATCTTCGGCTTGTGATTGCGGCCGTAATTGACCAGCGAGTCATGCAGGCCGCGATAGCTCGATCCCGGCAGCAGGAACACATAGTCGATGTCCAGGCGGCTGAGCAGCTCGACCATCGCATCGGAGTGATATTCCGGGTCGCGCTTGTTGGCGGGCAGATTGACCGGCGTCTCGCTCAGGAAACGCTGATTGACGTGCTCGTTCATCGACTGCTCCTCCGTATCGCCCATCATTCACGGAGGCGGCTGCGACGCCGCCTCATGGTTCGTTCTTCATTCTGTCCGGGAATAATTCGGCGAATGGCGCCAATCATCGTCCGTTCAGCACTCATGTCAGTACTTTTGGGCCGATCACGGCCCCCAACCAAGCGTCTATCCTTCTCTCGATCAGGCCGCAGGACAACCACTTTTTCGCGTGATCGGCCCTGGACGGCCGACTTGGGGCCGCGCCCGCCTCCGCTAATTTCCGGACTTGAATTGGCTAGTCGCCGGAAATCTTGCGCGTCGCCTCGATCACGTCGGCGGGCGTCTTGTAGAGCTCCTTCAGGAAGGCTTCGATCTCGGGCGCCGTCATCGGCGCGATCGTGAGCCGCTGCTTGGCGACCTCGGCGACAAATTCCGGATCCTTCAACGTCGCTTCGAAGGCAGTCCGCAACGCAATCTGCCGGTCCGCCGGCACTGCTTTCGGCACGATATAGGGCCGCCCGACGACGGATGACGCCGTGAGCAGGTCGAGAATCGGCCGCTTGCGCGGATCGGTCAGGACATCACGCGCCACCAGCGACGTCGCCGGCATGTCGGCAACCAGCGTGCGCGAGAAGCGCAGATGCACGGTGATCTTCTTTTCGCGCACCCACTGCTCCGGCACGCTGGTCCAGCCGATGCAATCGCCGTCAAGCTCGCCGCGCTCGATCGCGATGCGCTTCTCGGTCGAGCCGGGATAGCCCGTCACCTGGCGAACATTGACCCCGAACAGGTCGCTCAGCATCTTCGAGTCGATATAGGATGCGGTGCCGACGCCGGTGACGCCGAAATTCACGCGCGGACGCTTGAGCAGGTCCGGCCAGTCCTTGATGCCGGTGCCGTTCCAGGTATGGCAGACACGAAAGTCTTGCGTCACGCTGCCGAGCCAGCCAAAATCCAAAAAATTCACGCCGATCTTCTGCGGTGTCGTCACCGATTGCGTGATCAGGCCAGGATTGAACGCATTGATCACGGTGCCATCGGTCGGCGCCGCGGTGGCGACGTATCGCACGGAGTTGAGGCTCGCCGCGCCCGGCATGTTCTGCACGATGACGTTCGGCTGGCCGGGAATATGGCGTCCAATGTGCCGCGACAGGACACGCGCGTAGTGGTCAAAGCCACCGCCTGCGGAAAACCCGACGATGATGCGAACGGTCTTGCCCTTATAGAAGCTCGCGACATCCTGCGCGGCGGCCCCCGTCGCCAAGAACGCACATGCGGCCAGTGAAATCACAAACCTCATGTTTCCTCACCTGTGTTCTTGTTGTATTGAACGGGTGCAAGTCCCGTCTTGTGCAAGTCCCGTCTCGCGTAAGCGCAATTAGGGCATAGGGGCTTGATGGCGACAAGCTTCCGCAATGCCGCATGTTTGCGCAAGGCAGCGTTACGCAGATGCATCTCTTCGTGATGTTGGCCGGCCCCGTTAGCGCCGCGGAAATGTCAAAAAGGCGGCGATATGGCTGGTTACCCTCGTGCGGCTGCGCAAATCGATGGCCTCACCCCTTGTGGTCCCTTCATCCAGGCCGGCGAAATTTACTATTTGTTGTATGGCCGCGTGGAGACCTGCCAAATCCGCTGTTCGCGGGGGTCGATGAATCTGTGACAAACGGGCCGTCCTGCGCTATCTAGCCCCCGGAATGCAGCCGATTACCGATACAAAAACACTGGCCGACACCTGCGCCCGCCTAGGGCGGCATCCTTTTGTCACGGTCGATACGGAGTTTTTGCGCGAGAGTACGTACTATCCGAAACTCTGCGTGTTGCAGATGGCGAGCGTCGACGAGTCGGTGGTGGTCGACGCGCTAGCGCCCGGCATCGAGCTGCGCCCACTATTCGACCTGCTCGCCAATCCGCAGGTGATCAAGGTGTTCCACGCCGGCCGCCAGGACATCGAGATTTGCTGGCACGAGGCGCAGATGATCCCGGCCCCGCTGTTCGACACGCAGGTCGCGGCCATGGTGCTGGGCTACGGAGACTCGATCTCCTACGACCAGCTCGTGCACCGGATCACCGGCGACACACTCGACAAGTCGAGCCGCTTCACCGATTGGACGCGCCGGCCGCTCAGCGACGCGCAACTGACCTATGCGGTATCCGACGTCACTCACCTGCGCGACGTGTACCTGAAGCTTTCCGGCGATCTCCAGAAGCGCGGCCGCGCCGACTGGCTGCACGACGAGATGCGCGTGCTGACGTCGCCCGACACCTATCGCATGGAGCCCGAACACGCCTGGGAGCGGCTTAAGACGCGGGTGCGCAAGCCCAAGGAGCTGGCGGTGCTGATCGAGGTCGCCGCCTGGCGCGAGCGCGAAGCGCAGACCCGCGACGTCCCGCGCAGCCGCGTGCTCAAGGACGACGTCATCGGCGACATCGCGATCCAGGCACCGACGACGGTCGAGCGCCTTGCCGGATTGCGGTCGCTGCCCAAGGGTTTCGAGCGCTCAAAATGGGGCGAGGCGATCGTCGAGGCGGTCAAGGCTGGGCTTGCGCGCGATCCGAAGACGCTGCCGCGGTTCGAGCGCGCAAAGCCTGCGGTGAACGGTCAGGCCACGGTCGAGCTGCTCAAGGTGCTGCTGCGCATGACCTCGGAGAAGCACGGCGTCGCCGCCAAGGTGATCGCCACTGTCGATGATCTCGATCGCATTGCTGCCGACGATCAAGCCGACGTGCCGGCGCTGTCGGGCTGGCGCCGCGAGCTGTTCGGCGAGAAGGCGATCGCGCTCAAGCACGGCAAGCTTGCTCTCGCGGTTGAGAGAGGCCGTGTCGTGGCCGTTGACAAACCCTAGTGTCCCGATTCCGAAGTTCGTACCACCTCGCAGCGACCTCTTATACGAACTTCGGAATCGAAGGACACTAGTGGAGTGGATTTGACATTCGCTACCCCGTTGACCGCAGACTCCCAAAGCGAATGTCAAATCCAAAACTCCACTAGCAGCTTATATTTGCTAGTGGTCCTTATGATTCTAACATTCGCAAAGTCGCCCGCTGAGAA
>WHTP01000235.1 GCA_009377695.1 Hyphomicrobiales bacterium
AAATCCGCCGCATTGCCATCAGACTCGCTCGAAAACGTATTCAACCCGCACACATCATCGCATGGTCTTGCTGGCGGAGAGCTCACCAAGCTGCCGCTCAACGCGCTCACTTCAAATCAAAAAGGCAACTGTAATGCTAAGGGGGCGTCACCGTTGGCGGCAGCGGCAGCTTCTTTGCCACCATCACGTCGCGCAGACGGTCGGGATAGTCCGTAATCAGGCCGTCGACGCCGTCGGCGATCAGCCGGTCCATATCGCCGCGTTCGTTGACGGTCCACGGTATGACAGCGAGACCGAGCGCCTTCGCTTCGTTCAATGCGTCCTGGTTGAGATCGATAAACAGCGGCGACCAGCTGGCGCAATCGGCGGCCTTGACCAGTCGTGGCGTGGAGCCTCCGAAATCATCGACGTCGAGGCCGGCCGTCCAGGGCGAGGGGCCCGGCCGTCCCCGTTGGATGTTGTCGTTGGCGCCACGCTCGACCGTCAGGCAGATCCGCGGAATGTCCGATGCAAGGCGCCGGAATGCCGCGAGCGTGCGCCAATCGAATGACTGTACGCTCACGCGTGCGACCAAGCCGGCATCCCTGGTCACCTTTGTCACCGCGGCGGCAAACGTCTCCGGATCGGCCACGTCGGCGGCCGCTTTCGGCGTCATCTTGGTCTCGATGTTGAAGCGGACGTGATCGGCCTTTGCGTTCCGGACGAGATCGAACACCGCCGCGAGCGTCGGGATGCGCGCGCGGTCGATCGGGCGCTGCTCGGGGAAGCTCGCTGCATAGGACGTGCCGGGCTTGAGGCGGCCAACGTCGTAGCGTTGCAGCTCCGCCAGCGTCAGCGCGCGCAGCGCCGGTCCGCGTTGCTTGAGGAACGCGCCGTCCGGCCCGCGTGTCGTGTCGGGATTGAGCCGAATGTCGTGGTGGACCACCACGACGCCGTCCTTGCTCATGCCGAGATCGAGCTCGAGCGTCGAAACTCCGATCGACAGCGCCCGCGCAAATCCTTCGAGCGTGTTTTCCGGCGCCAGCCCGCGCGCGCCACGGTGGCCTTGCAGATCGAATGCGCCGGCGGCGCTCGTGGCGATGGTAATGATTGCAGCGATGGCGGTTGCAACAAGTCTCGCCATGTGGCGCTCCGATCGCAGATGAAGGCCAAGTCTATGACCTTTTGCACGTCGCTATCGTGACGCTTGCGTCAGAGGCCCCAGCACGCCGCTGCGGATCAGCTCCAGTGAGATCAGGAACATCAGCGCATAGGCGATCTTGTAGAATGTCTCGGTCGGCACGCGCCGCACCAGCCAGATACCGAAGAAATTGGTCGCGATTGCGAGCGGCATCAAGAGCGCAGAGGTCAGCAGTGTTTCCATGGTGAACTGGCCGAGCGCGGAATAAGCGACGAGCTTCATCCAGTTCAGCGCCGCGAAGAATATCAGCGTGGTGCCGACCAGCGTCATCTTGTCGAGCTTCTGCGGCAGCATGAACACCTGGAACGGCGGTGCGCCGGCCTGTGCCAGCGTCGAGGTGATGCCGGTCATCGCGCCCCAGAACACGCCCGCCGCGGCGTTCGGCTGCTTCGGCTTCGCCGGCACGCGGCCGAGCCAAGTGTAGAGCACGAAGGCGACGCCGATCACGCCGACCATGATCCGCACATGTGCGTCGCTCAACCGAGTGGCGAGAAACCAGGCCGCGCCAACCCCGATCGCGCCGCCGATCATGAGCACCTT
>WHTP01000086.1 GCA_009377695.1 Hyphomicrobiales bacterium
CATGCCGGCGGAACCCGATCCATGGTTTCTGCAGATCGAGCACTTCGGCACGCGTTACGCCGCAGCCGTGGCGCCCGAGAACTGCGTCTATGGTGAACCGCTGCTGCTGACACTCGTCGAGACGGCAATCGAAACGAATTCCGTAGGTCAAACATTAGCAGCTCTCGAACAGCCGGGGCGCACGCTCAATATCCTGGCGACAGAAAACGACCGGTTGCGTAGACGGTTCGAGCGTCTCACGTGCTCACGCAGCGCGTTGTTTAAGGCGCTGCTGACGGCAATGGCGCGCAAGCTCCGCGGCCGAAATGACTTTCGGGCGTCCTGATCCACCTGCTGAACCGCGTCGTGCGCCCGATGTCGCTCTGGAGGGCACACGTCAATGCTACCGGTGCCCTACGAGCTCGCAGCCTCGATCATCGAGCCGGCGAAGCAACGTCAGGCCCATCTTTTGATCCGATTCTGCGATGCAAGTAACCCCTCGCGATGCGCGAAAATAACTTTGCGTAGCCGCCAAGGCGCGCGCCAAACGGAACACACTCAAGATACGACATTGATTCTGCAAAGTATTGCCGAGCCAAGTCATGGTTGCTGGACCTAATTGCGAGATAGAGTTTCCGCCGTGCGGGTCCGAAAAAACGCTCGCAGATGAGCCGTCGATGCTCTGGAAAGGTCTTGTAGAGCTTCTCCGCATAGATCAGCCGCGAACGGTCCATGCGGGGCGAATGAAACGAGGATTCGCTGTGCTTACGCCATTGGCCTAGCGGAACCGCGACATACGTGCTGGTGTACCCAGCCTGAAAGATGCGCACGAAAAGATCGTCATCTTCATAGCCGCTCAGCCGATCGTCAAACCCGCCAACTGCCTCGATCGCCGATCGACGAACAATGGCTGCGGTCGGAAGGATCTCCATATTTGCTCGCAAACATTCCACGATGTTCGGTTTGGGATGCTTGGATCGGTGCTGGTCGTGAACTGCACGCTTTCGCAGATTTCCCACGACATCAATTTCGTCGATATTGCTATCGACCACGCCGATTCGGTTATCGCGCTCGAATGGATGCGACAGTTCGGCGATGTGTGCGGGATACCAAATATCATCCTGATCTAAGAAGGCGATAAGATCGCTCCTGGCATGCGCCACACCCATGTTGCGGGCGGACGACTGACCGCCGTTCGGTTTGGCCAGAATTGTGATTTTGTGGGTTTGTGCGAGCCTGGCGACGATTGCAGGCCCATCGTCCGTCGAGCCATCATTCACCACGATAATTTCATCTGGCGCGACAGTCTGTACCCAAACGCTGCGAAGCGCGGCATCGATATATCGACCGCCATTGTAAAGTGGAATAACCGCGGCAACGGAGAGAGGCCACCCTCGCGCTGGGTTTCCGACAGGTGCCAAGTTTGAATTCGGTATCGGCTGTTCAAGCACGGTGCGGCCCCCCTCTCGCTGGTACTCCATTAGCATGACGATAGCACTTAATACTAGAAACTACACACGCTGTATCGCATTGGT
Organism: Hyphomicrobiales bacterium; assembly: GCA_009377695.1. Lineage (GTDB taxonomy): Bacteria > Pseudomonadota > Alphaproteobacteria > Rhizobiales > Xanthobacteraceae > VAZQ01. The sequence continues at coordinate 1,515 of WHTP01000086.1, forward strand.
TGAGGGCCGCATAGCGCTCCCCGCGATCGTTTGGTTCAATGATCCGCATCCGCTGGGACACGAGTCGGGCAGGCATTGCGGCTGGCGGGCCGGGTCTCGGCCAGCTGCATTCCTCGTTATTCGGTCCTGCACGAAAGCTGCGATATACTGTGAAAGCGCGTTCGATTGGACGTGATCCCTACCAGCTTCCCCTGGCACCATTCCCATGACCGCCATCCAGACGCTTCTCGAGATCCTCGACCTCGAACAGCTCGAGGTAAACCTCTTTCGCGGGCGCTCGCCGCAGGTAACCTGGCAGCGGGTGTTCGGGGGACAGGTGATCGGCCAGGCGCTGGTCGCGGCCTGCCGAACCGTCGACGTGAAGGCGCGGCCACCACATTCGCTGCACGCCTATTTTCTGCTGCCCGGCGATCCCAAGGTGCCGATCATCTATGATGTCGAGCATGTGCGCGACGGCAAGAGCTTCACCACGCGGCGCGTGAAGGCGATCCAGCACGGGGAGCCGATCTTCATCATGTCGGTGTCGTTCCATCGCAACGAGGAGGGTCTTACGCACCAGGCTAAGATGCCCGACGTTCCCTCGCCCGACGAGTTGCCGAGCGAGGCCGAACTCCGCGAGCGCGTGCTGCCGCTGATGCCGGAGCCGGTGCGGCGCTATTACGAGCGCGAGCGGCCGATCGAGCTGCGGCCGGTCGAATACGGCCGCTATCTCGGCAAGGTGATCGAGGACGGCCACTTCAATGTCTGGATCCGTGCGACCGGCCGGCTCCCGGACGAGCCGGCGATCCATCAATGCGTGCTTGCCTATGCCTCCGACATGACGCTGCTCGACTCTGCGCTCACGCCGCATGGCCGCAGCGTGTTCGAGAAGACCATCATGGCGGCGAGCCTCGATCACGCCCTGTGGCTGCACCGTCCATTCCGCGCCGACGACTGGCTGCTCTATGCCCAGGACTCGCCGAACATGGCGGGCGCCCGCGGCTTCTCGCGCGGGCTTATTTTCGCGCGCGACGGCACGCTGGTGGCGTCAGTGGCGCAAGAGGGACTGGTGCGCGAGCGGCGAAGCGACGGTTACTGACACGGATCTCCAGCCCGCCACAGCGCGTTCGATCTGTTTAGGTCAATATTATTGACCTGACTTGCCCACAGCGTCCGGCACCGCCCATAAAATCAGCATCGACCCGCTTAATCTTTATCCGGCTTGCCGATATCGTGCTCAACGTGTGTCATTTTGCGGCTCGCCGGGCCGCTTCATCGCGGGACGATCCATGAAACTGGTCATCGCCATCATCAAGCCGTTCAAACTCGAAGACGTTCGCGACGCCCTCACCGGTATTGGTGTCCAGGGCATGACGGTCGCCGAGGTCAAGGGTTACGGCCGGCAGAAGGGGCACAAGGAAATCTATCGCGGCGCCGAGTACGCCGTGAACTTCCTGCCCAAGGTGCGCCTCGACGTCGTGGTCGATGACAACCAGGTCGAAAAGGTCGTCGAGGCGATCTCCAACTCGGCCAAGACCGGCCAGATCGGCGACGGCAAGATTTTCGTGCACGGGATCGAGCGGGCGGTACGCATCCGGACCGGCGAGACCGATACGGACGCACTCTAAATCTGGAACATGATTGCCATCAGTCAGAACCGGTTTCAGAAGTGATGATGCTCTAAGGTGACGACGCGCGCCGGCCGGGGCCTGCGCGTGTCGACGCAGTCACGCCGATCACGGTGTTCTATCAGGGGGGACTACAATGACGACGAAGACGTCGCCTGCCCGCGCGCTTTGCGGCCTGGCTGCCTTTTTTATTGCGCTCGGCTGCGCCGGGTCCGCGTTGGCCGAAACGGCACCGGTGCCGAAAATCGACTCGGCCGACACGGCCTGGATGATTTCGGCGACCGCGCTGGTGCTGATGATGACCATCCCGGGGCTGGCGCTGTTTTATTGCGGCATGGTGCGCAAGAAAAACGTGCTCGCTACCATGGCGCAGAGCCTGCTCTGTGCGGCACTCTGCTCCGTGGTCTGGGCGGCCGTCGGATATTCGCTGACGTTCGGCGGCGACGGGCCGATCCTCGGAAATCTCGACCGGCTGTTCCTGCACGGCATCGGCATGGACACGGCGCATGCCGCTGCCAAGACCATCCCGGAAATGCTCTTCATGATGTACCAGATGACCTTCGCGATCATCACCGTCGCGCTGGTTGCCGGCTCGGTCGCCGACCGGATGCGATTTTCCGCATTCGTATGGTTCGCGATCCTCTGGATGCTCGTCGTTTACGTGCCGATCGCGCACTGGGTCTGGGGCGGCGGCTTCCTGATGGCGGCGGGCTTGCTCGACTTCGCCGGCGGCACCGTGGTGCATCTCAATGCGGGCATCGCCGGACTCGTTGCCGTCTATGTGATCGGCAATCGTTACGGATACGGACACGACAATTTCTCACCCTATAATCTCTCACTCGCCGTGATCGGCACGGGCCTGCTTTGGGTCGGCTGGTTTGGCTTCAACGGCGGATCGGCGCTGGGGGCGGGATCGCGCGCCGTGTTCGCGATTGTGGCGACCCACCTCGCCGCGGCCGTGGGCGCGCTGACCTGGATGGCGATCGAATGGTGGTCGCGCGGCAAGCCGTCGGTGCTCGGCATGATCTCCGGCGCCATCGCCGGCCTCGGCACCATCACGCCCGCCTCGGGGTTCGTGCTGCCGTGGCATGCCATCATCGTCGGTTTGGCGGCGGGTTCGATCTGTTACTGGGCCTGCACGTGGCTCAAGCTGAAACTCGACTATGACGACTCGCTCGACGTCTTCGGCATTCACGGCATCGGCGGCGCGCTCGGCACCTTGCTGTGCGGCGTGTTCGCCGTCGCGGCGCTGTCCGAGGCACCGGGAACGCCGGGAATCGCCGGCCTGCTCGAAGGCAATGGCGGCCAGGTGCTGACGCAGCTCTACGGGATTGCCGTTACCGCCGTGTGGTCCGGCGTCGGGACCTTCGTCGTCCTCAAGCTCATCGAGCTCGTCGTGCCGCTGCGGGTATCGCAGCAAAACGAGATCGAAGGGCTCGACATCACCCAGCACGGCCAAGCACTGCAATGACAAGCGCTGCAGTGATTTGCAGAGGGCTTGCTTGAAACAAACAATCCCCGGCCGGATCGGCCGGGGATTTGTTATTCGCCCGCCGCTTGTCCAGACAAGGACGTCGCTCGTCTGGAGCGGGACGCCCTAGTGAGGACGTCGAGCCCGGCGCCGCCATCCAGAATGACACCGTCCGGTGCGCCGGTATCACGGGCAGCCAGAGGTCCCAGCGGCCGGTGCGCACGCTCTAAGCATCGGCATGACTCAAATTGAGGCTGCTCATAAAATAGGCGCTGACGCCGCATGATTGGGCGGCAGGTTATAGCGCCGACATAATTCCGCCGGGGCGGCGTAAAAATCGTCCGGTCTGCCAACCAGTTAGACCCTTTCTCCGGAACTGGCACGGCGCTTGATTCGGGATTCCTCGCATTGCCCGCGGGAGGCTCACTTTCGTGGGGGAGGCAATGAGGAGTGCCCAATCCTGCAATCCGCAGGGGCCGGGCTCAAGCGGGGATTGCATCCATGAAAATCGTCATGGCCATTATCAAGCCATTTAAGCTCGATGAGGTCCGCGACGCTCTGACCGCGATCGGCGTGCACGGGATGACCGTGACCGAAGTGAAAGGTTACGGGCGTCAGAAGGGTCACACCGAAATCTATCGCGGCGCCGAATATGCCGTGAGCTTCTTGCCCAAGATCAAGATCGAGGTCGCGGTCGCGTCCGATCAGGTCGACAAGACCGTCGAGGCGATCACGGGGTCGGCAAAGACCGGCCAGATCGGTGACGGCAAAATCTTCATCCTTCCGCTTGAAGCCGCCGTGCGCATTCGCACTGGCGAGAGCGACGTCGCTGCACTCTAAACCCGCGCATCCAAGATCCAAGGAGTTGACCACGATGCAAAAGACCCTCACTCGCGCGGGACTGGCGGCACTTGCCCTAGCCGGTACCGCGTGTCTGCTGACCACCGCTCCAGGCTTGGCCGAAGAGGCCGCCGCGCCGGCGGCAGCCCCACCCAACTTCAACAAAGGTGACGTTGCCTGGATGCTGACGGCGACCGTGCTTGTTCTGCTGATGACGATCCCGGGCCTCGCATTGTTCTACGCCGGCCTGGTCCGTCCGAAGAATGCACTGTCGGTGCTCACCCACGTGTTCTACACGGTCTGCATCGTGATGCTGGTCTGGGTGATCTACGGCTACAGCCTCACCTTCACCGGCGGCACCCCCTTCGTCGGCGGGTTTGACAAGCTCTTCCTTTCAGGCATCACCGGCGAGACGCCGACCGGCACGTTCTCGGTCGGCGTACCGCTCCCCGAGCTCATCTTCATCTGCTTCCAGATGACGTTCGCGGCGATCACGCCCGCGCTGATCGTCGGCGCATTTGCGGAGCGCATGAAGTTCTCGGCCGTCGCGCTGTTCGTTCCATTGTGGGTGACCTTCGTCTATTTCCCGATCGCCCATATGGTCTGGTACTGGGCCGGCCCGGACGCCATCACCGAAGCTGCCAAGGCGCTTGCGGCAGCGACCGACGCCACCAAGGCGGATTTGCAGGCGAAGCTCGACGCGGTCAATGCCGACGCCGGGCAGATCTTCCAGTGGGGCGCCATCGACTTCGCCGGCGGCACCGTCGTGCATATCAACGCCGGTCTTGCCGGCCTGATCGGCGCGATCATGGTCGGCAGACGCACCGGCTACGGCAAGGAGCTGATGCCTCCCCACTCGCTGGTCATGACCATGATCGGCGCCGCGCTGCTCTGGGTCGGCTGGTTCGGCTTCAACGCGGGTTCGGGACTTGAAGCGACCGGCGCCGCCGCCGGCGTCGCGATGATCAACACCTTCGTCGCCACCGCCGCCGCCGCGTTGTCGTGGATGTTCACCGAGTGGCTGATCAAGGGCAAAGCTTCGCTGTTGGGCGCGCTGTCGGGCGCCATCGCCGGCCTCGTCGCCGTCACGCCGGCGGCCGGCTTCGCGGGACCGATGGGCGCCATCGTGCTCGGCCTGATCGCGGGCGTGGTGTGCCTCTTCTTCTGCACCACGATCAAGAACATGCTCGGCTACGACGACGCGCTCGACGTGTTCGGCATCCACTGCATCGGCGGCATCGTTGGCGCGATCCTCACCGGCATCCTGGTGAATCCCGCGCTCGGTGGCTCCGGCATCATGGACTACGCAGCCGGCAAGATCGCCGACTACGACTTTGCGACCCAGGTCTTGGCGCAGCTCAAGGGCGTACTGCTCACGCTCGTGTGGTGCGGCGTCGGCTCCTTCATCATCTACAAGGTGGTGGACATCCTGGTCGGACTGCGGGTCCCGATCGAGCAGGAGCGCGAAGGCCTCGATCTCGCCGAGCATGGCGAGCGCGCCTACACGATGTAACGCATGTCTCGAAAGCGATACGGTTAGGGCGGATACCCGGCACCGCCCTTGCCGTCGGGGGGCCCTGGCGCAAGTCAGGGCCCCTCACTTTTTCGGCTGCCGGTTTGCGCGGCTGTTCAAGGTCGGCACATCGCTTTGCCGCGCCCCCGGGGCCTGTCGCTTTGCCGGGGTCCCGCCCCCATTGGTTAATCGCGTCTTAACCCGGCCGCTCCTATGGTAGGAAATCCCTTGTGCGGCGGCGCGCGCGCCGTTTAGTCGATGTACATGACTCCCGCCGAACGCCAGTCCCCGCCCCCGCCCCGCCGGGCCCTTGCTATGCGCTCGCCATTCGTGCGTTTGCGCGAACTCTTGGGCGACAAACCGCCGGGGCGGCCTGCGATCAGTCTCGCCGTGGGCGAGCCGCAGCACGGCGTGCCGTCGTTCGTTGGCCCAGTCCTGGGGGCCTCGATCGACGAGTTCGGCAAATATCCGATGAATAAGGGCCTCGACGAGTTCTGCGAGGCGGCGGCGGCGTGGCTCGGGCGGCGATTCGCCCTGCCCCGGCCGGTCGATCCCGCAACCGAGGTGCTGATCCTCAATGGGTCCCGCGAGGGCCTGTTCCTCGCCGGCATCGCCGCCGAGCACTGGGCCAACGGCCGATCCGGCCGCCCGGCGATCCTGATGCCCAATCCGTTTTACGGGGCCTATGAAGCCGGCGCGGTCGCCGCTCATGCGGAACCGGTCTTCCTGCCGGCCACGGCGCGCACCGGCTTTCTGCCCGATCTCGATTCGCTCTCCGACGATGTGCTGTCGCGCGCTGTTGCTTTCTACCTCGCCTCGCCCGCCAACCCGCAAGGCTCGGTGGCAAGCCCGGACTATTTCGCGCGGCTTGCCGCGCTTGCGCGCAAGCACGGCTTCATCGTGTTCAGCGACGAATGCTATTCAGAGATCTATACCAAGGCGCCACCGGCCAGCATGCTCGAGCATTCCGGGCGCGACTTCGAAAACGTGATCGTGTTCCAATCGCTGTCGAAGCGCTCGAACCTGCCCGGCCTGCGGGTCGGTTTCGTCGCCGGCGACCGGAAATTCCTCGCGCGCTTCCTTGAACTGCGCAACGTCTCGTCGCCGCAGGTGCCGCTGCCGGCGCAACGCGTCGCCATCGCGGCCTACAACGACGAGACCCACGTCGAGGAGAGCCGGGCGCTCTACATCCAGAAATTCGATGTTGCGGATCAGATCCTCGGCAACCGGTACGGCTATCGACGGCCGGCCGGCGGCTTTCTGCTGTGGCTCGACGTGTCCGCCTATGGCGGCGACGAGGCGGTGACGCTGCGACTTTGGACCGAAGCCGGCCTGCGGGTTATTCCTGGCAGCTATCTCGCGCGCGAGCAGGATGACGGCTTCAATCCCGGCGCAGGTTATATCCGCATCGCGATCGTGCAGGACCGCGATACCACAGCCGAAGCGCTGCATCGCCTAGTCGCGACGTTGGGTTGAGGGATCGCATATGTCGACCATCGATCGCGGTTTTGACAGCCTCAGCCTCTCCGACAGCTTGCGCGAGGCATTGCGTCGTCGGCTGCGCGAACTGACCGGCATCGGACTGATCGTGCTCGCCCTGTTGCTGGTCGCCGCGCTCGCGTCGTGGTCAACCCAGGACCCGTCGTTCAGCCACGCCACCAACGCGCCGGTGCGCAATCTGCTCGGTATGGTCGGCGCCATCGTCGCCGATCTGATGATGCAGTTGTTCGGCATCGCGTCGGTCGCGATCGTGCTGCCGATCGCCGTCTGGGGGTGGCGCCTGGTGAGCCATCGCGCGCTCCATCGCGAGCGGTTGCGACTCGTCGCATGGATTGGGGCGGTGGTGCTCACGGCGAGCTTTGCCGCCTGCCTCCCACGCACCGCCGCCTGGCCGCTGCCGGCCGGTCTCGGCGGCGTCACCGGCGACGCGCTGCTGCGACTTGCAGTGTGGATCGCCGGCAACGATGCGCTCGGCCTCGCCCGCCTGATCGTCGGCCTCGCGGCCGGCGCCGGTGCGTCCATCGCTCTCGCCCTCTCGCTTGGATTTGGCTGGCACGAGCCCGCCGAGGTGGAGGCGCCGCGCAAGGGCAGGCGCAAAGTGAAAGTCGAGGAGACGGAGGACGACGAGGAGGACGACGAAGAAGAGGCGAGGGAGACGCAGCGCCGCAGCGGCTTGATCTCGCTTGGGTCTATCACCCACGGCTTCCTCAGTCTCAAGGCACGGCTGGCGCGCTGGTACGAGCGCCGCAGCGCCCAGCGCATCACATTCCGCGAGCCATCGCCGGGTCGAGGGCGGCTCGAGCCGCGTTTCGACGACTATCAGACCGCGCTGCGCGAGCTCGAAATGGAAGACGCGCCCGACACCGTGCCCGATGACGACGAGCCGGCGCCACGCGCCCGCAAACCAGCCGCCCCGAAGCCTCTGCGCCGCTCGGGCTATAAGTTCCCGTCACTCGAACTCTTGGCGGCGCCGAAGCCGCGCGAGCGCACGACGCTTTCCAGCGACGTGATTCAAACGAACGCCCAGGCGCTCGAAGGCGTGCTCGGCGACTTCGGCGTGCGCGGCGAGATCATCAATGCGCGGCCGGGGCCGGTCGTCACGCTGTACGAGCTTGAGCCCGCGCCCGGCATCAAATCCTCACGCGTCATCGGGCTCGCCGACGACATCGCCCGCTCCATGAGCGCGCTGTCCGCGCGCGTCGCGGTCGTCTCCGGCCGCAACGCCATCGGTATCGAACTACCCAATCCCACGCGCGAGAAGGTCTATCTGCGGGAAATGCTCGCTGCATCGGAGTACAACGAGACCTCGGCCAAGCTGCCCCTCTGTCTCGGCAAGACCATCGGCGGCGAGCCCGTGGTCGTCGACCTCACGCGCATGCCGCACTTGCTGATCGCGGGCACCACCGGCTCCGGCAAGTCGGTCGCCATCAACACCATGATCCTGAGCCTGCTCTACCGGCTGACGCCGGACCAGTGCCGCTTGATCATGGTCGACCCGAAGATGCTCGAGCTCTCCGTCTATGACGCGATCCCACATCTGCTGACGCCCGTCGTCACCGATCCGAAGAAGGCGATTGTCGCGCTGAAGTGGGCGGTGCGCGAGATGGAAGAGCGCTACAAGAAAATGTCGAAGCTCGGCGTGCGCAACATCGAAGGCTACAATGCCCGCGTCGTGGAAGCGAAGTCGAAGGGTGAAAAGCTCTCGCGCACCGTCCACACCGGCTATGACAAAGAGAGTGGCGAGGCCATCTACGAGGCCGAGGAGCTCGACCTCGAGCCGCTTCCCTTCATCGTCATCATCGTGGACGAGATGGCCGACCTGATGATGGTCGCCGGCAAGGACATCGAGGGGGCCGTGCAGCGGCTCGCGCAGATGGCGCGCGCCGCGGGCCTGCACGTGATCCTCGCGACGCAACGGCCATCGGTGGACGTCATCACCGGCACCATCAAGGCGAACTTTCCGACCCGCATCTCGTTCCAAGTCACCTCCAAGATCGACAGCCGCACCATCCTGGGCGAGCAGGGCGCGGAACAGCTCCTCGGCCAGGGCGATATGCTCTACATGGCTGGCGGCGGACGCATCAGCCGCGTGCATGGCCCGTTCTGTTCCGATGAAGAGGTCGAGAAGATCGTGCGGCACCTGAAGACCCAGGGCACGCCGCAATATCTCGAAGCGGTCACGACGCCCGATGAGGAGGTCGACGAGGACGGCAACCCGATCTTTGACGCCACCAGCATGGGCGCGACCGGCGACGCCACTGACCTTTATCAACAGGCGGTGCAGATCGTGCTGCGCGACAAAAAGGCGTCGACCAGCTACATCCAGCGCCGCTTGCAAATCGGCTACAATCGCGCCGCCTCGCTCATGGAACGGATGGAACACGAGGGCGTGGTCGGGCAGGCCAATCATGCCGGCAAGCGCGAGATTTTGATGGGCGGCGATAACGATTAGCGGCATGGCGTCTCGGGAGTTGAATCCCGGTCGTTGCGGCCAAGATTCGCGCCACAATGCCAGCAGGAATCGGTTAGAATGGGTCCCAACAGCCGTGATCTCGCCACAGGCGGCGGCTAACGGAATCGGCGGGGCTTTGGACGGGGCTACGCGTCAGCGGAGAGGACAGAATGACTGGCAGTCGCCAGACCGCGCTTGTTTCAACCTTGCTTGCCGGACTGGTGCTTGCGACCGCGCCGGCTGCCGCCCAGCAGATTCCCCTCCCGACACCCGGTCCGCAGCCTCGCAGCGGCGCGGTGCCGCCACCTTCCGAGTCCATCCCGAGCGCCCGTCCGGGCGCGCAGGCCCAGCCGGCGAAGCCCGGCGGCTCCTCATGGCTGCCCTCGTTCCTCGGCGGCGCCCCGTCGGCGCCTCCGAAAGCGCGGGCCACGGTGGAGTTCACCGCGCAGCAACGCGCGCTCGTGGATAAGGTCAGCGCCTATCTGTCCCGCGTGCACATCATGTCCGGCGAGTTCGCCCAGATCGGCGCGGACGGCCGTCGCTCCAATGGCAACTTCTATCTGCAGAAGCCGGGCAAGGTCCGTTTCGAATATGATCCGCCGAGCCCGATCGATATCATCGCCGACGGCTCGTCGGTCGTGGTGCGCGATCGCCGGCTCGCGACCCAGGATCTTTATCCGCTGTCGCAGACGCCGCTGCGTTTCCTCTTGGCCGACAAGATCGACCTGCTGCGCGACACGCACGTCACTGCGGTCACGGCCGACGAGCTGTTCGTCTCGATCGTGGTCGAGGAGAAGCAGGCCCTGATCGGCACCAGCCGCCTGATGATGATGTTCGACGCGAAGACCCTGGAGCTGCGGCAGTGGGTGGTCACCGATCCGCAGGGCTTCGACACCACCATTGCGGTGTCCAATCTCGACAGCAGCCGGCGCCCGGACCCCAGCTTGTTCCGCATCGATTACACCGACTATCGGCGCGACCGCTGACGACGCGTTGAACAATCGTCACAGCATTCATATTTCTGATGGCGCCCGAACTGTCCTAGTGTCCCGATTCCGAAGTTCGTACCATGTCGCGGCGGCCTCTTATACGAACTTCGGAATCGAAGGGCACTAGCAATTCTTTGAATCTAGTGTGGCTTTGGTTCAGAAGTCCGCATGTCGGGCTCGCCGCGAGAATGATGCGGACTTCTGAACCGCCACACTAGTCTAGTGCGGTTTTGGATTTGACGTTCGTACTGCCGACTCGCTGCAATACCGGCACGAACGTCAAATCCACCGCACTAGGCACCATCGTTTGATTGTGTCACTCGTGCTCGGCTTAGATCGGCCTCGATCCGATCGCCGGAAAATAGATATGCGCCTGACCGTCACCACCTGGAACATCAATTCGGTGCGCCTGCGCATCGACCTCATTGCCAAGTTCATCAAGGCGACGCGGCCGGACGTGCTCTGCCTGCAAGAGATCAAGTGTCCTGACGACAAGTTCCCGTTCAAGCGCTTCCGGCGCCTCGGTTACGACCACGTCGCCCTCAACGGCCAGAAGGGCTATCACGGCGTGGTCGTGCTTTCGCGCTTACCGTTCGAGACCACGACCAGGCAAGACTTCTGCGGCAAGAGCGACTGCCGGCATATCTCCGTGACGCTTGGCGAGCGCGCGGGACTGCGCGATCCGGTCTCACTGCATAACTTTTACGTGCCCGCCGGCGGCGACATTCCCGACCCGGCAATCAATCCGAAGTTCGAGCACAAGCTCGCTTTTCTTGATGAGATGCGCGATTGCACGACGTTGCGCTGCAACGGCTCGGATCGGACGATCCTGGTCGGCGATCTCAATGTTGCGCCGCTCGAGCATGACGTCTGGAGTCACAAACAGATGCTGAGAGTCGTGTCGCACACGCCGGTCGAATGCGAGAAGCTCACCGCCACGCAGAAGATCGGCAACTGGATCGACGTCATGCGCTCGCGCGTGCCGGAGCCGGCGAAGCTCTACACCTGGTGGAGCTATCGTGCGCTCGATTGGGAAGCCGCCGACCGCGGCCGCCGCCTCGACCATATCTGGACGTCGCAGATGCTCGCCGATCGCGTGTCCGACATCACGATTGGCAAGAGTTACCGCGGCAGCACGCGGCCGTCGGATCATGTGCCGGTCACCGCGACGCTGGAGGTTTGAGAGCGATCGGCCTGAGCGATTCAGCCCAAAGCAGTCGCAGGTCAATAGCGCCGGCGTTCGAGCAGTGACCGCACGCCGTAGATTTCGTTCGTGGACTGGTCGGCGCGCTTTGCGATGATCTCGCGAAGCGTGGCGGCGGCGTCCGGATAGCCTTCGAGCATCTTGAGGAACAGCGTGCGCGGGATGCGCAGTACAGTCGACGGCTCCTTCGCGGTCGCTGTGACCGGACGCACGGTCTCGGTGAGCAGCGCAAGCTCCCCGATCAGCGTGCCGCGCCCAACGACAACGCTGTCGCCGCCTTCGAACTGCCGCGCCGTCAGGTCGAAGGCACCTTCCTGGATCACAAAGCCGGAGTCTGCCGGATCGCCGGCGGTGAACAGCACTTCGCCCGAATGCACGTATCGGCTCTCGGAGCCAATCGCGAGAATGCGCAAGGCGGCGCGCCCGAGCATGTTAAGCGTCGGTACCCGTTCGAAGAACGCGATATCGTCCTCAATCGTCATGAACTGCCGAGATCACGGCACCAGCTTGTAGCCGCCCGCCTCAGTGATGAGGATCGCAGGCGTTGCGGCATCCTTCTCGACCTTCTGCCGCAGGCGATAGATGTGTGTTTCGAGCGTATGCGTCGTTACGCCAGAATTGTAGCCCCACACCTCCTGAAGCAAGGTCTCACGCGACACCGGGCGCTGCCCTGCCCGGTAGAGATAACGCAGGATCGCAGTTTCCTTTTCGGTCAGGCGTACCTTGCTGCCCTTGGGGCTGAGCAAGAGCTTTGCGCTCGGCCGGAACGAGTAAGGCCCGATGCTGAAGACCGCATCCTCGCTCGCTTCGTGCTGGCGCAACTGCGCTCGGATGCGCGCCAAGAGCACCGCGAACCGGAAGGGCTTGGTGACGTAGTCGTTGGCGCCCGACTCGAGCCCGAGGATGGTATCGGAATCGGTGTCGTGACCGGTCAGCATGATGATCGGTGCCTTGAAACCGCCCTTGCGCAGGATGCGCACCGCCTCGCGCCCGTCAATGTCGGGCAGGCCCACGTCCATGATCACGAGATCGATTTCGCCCGCTTTCGCGGCCTGCACGCCCTTCGACCCGGACTCGACCGCGGTCGCCTCGAATTCTTCGTGCAGCGCAAGCTGCTCGACCAACGCGTCGCGCAGCTCCGCGTCGTCGTCCACGATCAGAATCTTGCGGGCATTCGTCATCAAGAGCGCCCTGGGAGGCTCCCGCGGGACCGGCGGCGTTGCGCGAAATAAATCATTCATGCGTAAAAGAGCAAGCGGGATTGATACTTAATACGTCTAACGGGGCCAACAAGATGCGCGGCACGGCGAATAAGCTGGCCAATGTATGGGTGCGCGTTCGGCCGGGGCGCCGAAGCCATGGCGTCCTGATTGCCGGACACCGGACGATCCCGGTGGTATTGGGGCACTCAGGGGTCCGAGTTAACAAGCGGGAAGGCGATGGCGCGACCCCGGCTGGGCGGTTTCGCCCCCTGCGGCTGTGGTGGCGGGCCGATCGCGGCAACCGCCCGCAAACCTCATTGCCAGTCCGGCGGATCGGCCCGGACGTCGCCTGGTGCGAGGATCCAGGCGATCGCCGCTACAATCGGCCGTTTCGGCGGTCGGCCACTGAACCAGGCGACCGACTTTGGCGCGGCGACCATCTCTACGACTTGATTGTTGAAATCGACCACAATACCCAGCCGCGGGTCGCCAGGCGCGGCAGCGCGGTGTTCCTGCATCTCGCGCGGCCGGACCGGAGCCCGACCGCCGGATGCGTGGCGATGTCGGTGGGAGAACTGCGGTGGCTGATCGCGCGGCTGTCCCCAAAAACGGGAATCCATATTCAATTCTAGCCACGCGCGCCGAAGTCAGTCACGCTCGCCAAAAATCGCGGTGCCGACCCGCACATGTGTTGAACCTATCGCGATCGCGGCCTCGAAATCGGCGCTCATTCCCATTGAAAGCAGATTCAGTTCATTGCGTCGGGCGATCTTTGCGGTGAGTGCAAAATGCGGGGCAGGTGGCTCGTCGGCGGGTGGTAGGCACATCAGACCGGACACCCGCAGCCCATATTTGTTCCGGCAATCCGCGAGGAACCCGTCGGCCAGGTCCGGCAGGACGCCAGACTTCTGTGATTCCCCGCCGGTATTGATCTCGACGAAAAGGAGCGGCGACCGGCCCTGCCGGGCGATCTCCTTGGCCAGTGCCTCGGCCAAGCTTGGCCGATCCAAGGAATGAATCGCATCAAAAAGCGCGATCGCGTCCCGCGCCTTGTTGGACTGCAGTGGCCCGATGAGATGCAGCTCGATGCCGGGATGCCGCTCCTGCAGGGCAGGCCATTTGGCCTTCGCCTCCTGCACCCTGTTCTCGCCGAACAACCGCTGACCGGCCGCGATCACCGGCTCGATTGCATCCACGGCGAATGTCTTCGAAACGGCGACGAGGGCCACTGACCCCGGCGCACGGCCGGAATCACGGCAGGCGCGGTCAATGTCATGGCGCACGGCTGCGAGCCGATTATCGATTGTGGCTGCTGCTGCTGCTGTCAAAGAGACACATCCTTAAAGGTTGAGCGATCGTGCCAAGGGCCCCTTCACGCCTGCTTGCTAAGGAATCCTGGCGGGTGACGGGGGGATTTCCAATGGAAACGGTCGATCACTCCCATAGCATAGCGCCGACGCCCAAGCCGACGCCCAAGCCGACTCTCAGCATACGGGCGCGTCTTGTGATCCTGGCGCTGCTCGCGGTTGTGCCGCTGATGCTCGACCGCGTTCGCCTGCTTGAACAAACCCGCCTCGAACGCATCAACGACGCCGCTACCGAGGCGCTCGATCTGGCGCGCCGCGGGGTCCAAGGACAGCGCGAAATCATCACCGCAGCGAAATCGATGCTGCAGGTAATCGCGCGCGCCTACGTCGATATGGGCGCAACCGGTACCTCCTGCAATTCTTACCTGTCCGACCTCGCCGCAGGCATGCCGTGGGCCAACGGCATCACGATCGTCGGCGCCGATGGCAAGGTCAAATGCTCGACCAACCCTGCCGCGACCGGCATCGATCTGTCGGACCGGTCGCATATCCGGGCCGCGATGGAGACGAAGGAAGTTCGTGGTCAGCAATTACATCGTCGGGCGGTTGAATCGAAAGCCGACCTTCGCCGCCGTCTATCCGATCCAAGCCATCGATCCCAGCGTCCCGGCGGTCGTCATGACGTCGATCGATTTGCAATGGGTGAGCGCCCTGATCACCTCACTTCAGCGAAGGAACGGGTCAAGTGTGCTGCTCGTCGACAACTTGGGCACGGTGATTGCGGGCGACCCTGGCAGGTCCGCCTGGATCGGCAAGCGCATCGACGACACGTCTTTCTTTAAGAGCCTCGGGCACGGCGACGAAGGGACCTTCCGCGGCGAGGGCATCGACGGCGTAAGGCGCATCTTCGGCTTCGCACGCGTGCCATCGAGCGATGCGCGACTGATCGTGGGGCTCAACGAAGCGGAAATCCTCCAGCGCACTGACCGCGAGCTCTTGCTGGCCTACCTGCAGCTCGGGTTCTTCGGCTTGCTGGTCCTATTGATCGCATGGTTCGGGGGCGAGCGCCTGATCGTCGACCCGATCCGGTCGCTTGCGCGCACCGCCGAACGGTTCGGACGCGGCGATCTGCAGGCCCGTGCACCGCCTGAAGCGTGGGCCAAGGAGTTCGTGCCGCTCACCGTCGCCCTCAACGACATGGCGCAGAAGCTCGCCGACCGCGAGGAAGAGTTGCGCGCCGCCAACGCCCACCTCCGGGAGCTTGCGTCCAGTGATGCGCTGTCGGGCCTCGCCAACCGGCGCGGCTTCGACGCGCGGCTAGCGGCCGATTGGCAACGCGCCGGCAAGCTCGCCCGTCCGATCGCCCTGCTGATGATCGACGTCGACCACTTCAAGCAGTTCAACGACCGCTACGGCCACGTCGAAGGTGATGTGTGCCTGCGCCGCATTGCCAAGCTGCTCAGGGAAACCGCGACCCGCGAAGACGACCTGCCGGCACGTTATGGCGGTGAGGAGTTTGCGCTGCTGCTGCCTGGAAACAAAGTCGACTCCGCGCTCGCGATCGCCGAGCGGCTGCGCCACGCGGTCGAGGACTTGTGCGTCACGCACGCATCGTCGCCGACCGGCCAGGTCACGATCAGCGTCGGCGTGGCGTCCCTCGTTCCCAGCGCCGGCGAGGATGCCGGGCACCTGATCGAAGCCGCCGATATTGCGCTTTATGCCGCCAAGCGGCGCGGCCGCAATACCGTGGTCGCCCACGGCGCCATCAAGCTCGCGGAAGCGAGCTGACGCGTCGCAGAGTCTTCAGCCGCAAATCTTCAAGCCAGAAGTCTTCAGACAGAAGCCCTCATCAATGCGCGGTCCAGCCGCCGTCGATCGGCAGCACCGTGCCGGTGATCGATGCCGCTTGGTCGCTGCAGAGGAACTTCGCCAGCACCGCGACCTCGTCAACCGCGACAAAGCGCTTGGTCGGCTGCGCCGCCAGCAGCACGTCACGCACGACCGCTTCCTCGCTGATCCCGCGCGCCTTCGCCGTGTCGGGAATCTGCTTCTCGACCAGCGGCGTCAGCACATATCCGGGGCAGATGGCGTTGACGGTGATCCCGTGCTCCGCCACCTCCAACGCGACCGTCTTGGTGAGGCCGGCGATGCCGTGCTTTGCGGCCACATAGGCCGATTTGAACGGGGAGGCGACCAGGGCATGGGCCGACGCAATATTGACGACGCGGCCCCACCTCTTGCGCTTCATGCCGGGAACGGCGAGCCTCGTTGTATGAAATGCCCCCGACAGGTTGATGGCGATGATCGCATCCCATTTGTCGACCGGGAATTCCTCGATCGGTGCCACGTGCTGGATGCCGGCATTGTTGACGAGGATATCGACGCCGCCGAACTCCTTGTCCGCCAGCGCGATCATCTCGGCGATCTGAGCCGGCTTTGAGATGTCGGCATTGCTGTAGGCGACGCCGACATTGTGCTGGCGCGCCAAATCCGACCGGACCTGCTCGACGGCCGAGGCCTCGCCGAACCCGTTGAGCACGATATTGGCGCCCGCGGTTGCCAGTTCGGTTGCAATCCCCAAGCCGATACCGCTGGTCGATCCCGTCACCAGCGCCGTCTTTCCAGAAATCCCCATGACACCCTCGCAACCGGACAATGCGGACAGCAGTCTAGACGCCGGTATCCGCAATGGCACGTTCCCAATCCATGCGTAGGAAACGCGCCTGACGGTCGTATGACAGGTGCAAGTCATGGTGCTGTCACAGGTTCCCTCGCATTCTTTGGGGAGCAGAGGGGATATCTCCATGGACGCCAAGACCGCGGATTCTGCCACCCAAGATCTTCCCAGCAGGGACTTCGCCGCCAAAGACTTTGCCACCCAGGATCCGCGCGGGTGGCGACCGGAGCGCTGCGACCGGATCGCGTTGGTCCTGCAAGGGGGCGGGGCGCTGGGGGCCTATCAGGCCGGCGTCTACGAAGCCCTCCATGAGGCCGGTGTCGAGCCGGACTACGTGTCGGGCGTTTCGATCGGTGCGATCAATTCGGCGATCATCGCCGGCAACAGCAAGAAGCGGCGGCTTCAATGTTTGCGCACCTTTTGGGAGCGGATCACCGAGCGCAAGGTTTGGACCTATACCCCCGACGGCGACATCTTTCGGAAGGCTCGCAACGCGACCAGCTCGTGGATGACGCTGATGCAGGGCCAGCCTGGGTTTTTCAAGCCGCGCTACCCCAGCCCGTGGATGAGCCTGGCCGGCGCATCGACGGCCACGAGCTACTATGACAACGAGCCGCTGCGCGAGACGCTCGAGGAGCTCGTCGACTTCTCGCTGATCAACGAGAAGACCGTCCGGTTCTCGGTCGGAGCGGTGAACGTGCTGAGCGGCAACTTCATCTATTTCGACAATGCGATCGAGACGATCGGCCCCGAGCACGTCATGGCGAGCGGTGCTCTGCCGCCGGCGCTGCCGATGGTGAAGATCGGCACCGATCACTTCTGGGATGGCGGCATCGTCTCAAACACCCCGCTGCAGCATCTGCTCGACGAAGACGATCACATCAATACGTTGATCTTCCAGGTCGACCTGTTCAGCGCGCGCGGAGACTTGCCGCGCGACATGCAGGACGTGATGGCGCGGCACAAGGACATCATGTATTCGTCGCGCACGCGATACAACACCGACGTCTATCACCGCATCCAACCTGGAAGACGCGGCTGCATTACGCCCTCGACAAAGTGCCGCCGGAACTGCTGACCGACGAGGAGCGTTCGATCAAGGAGCAACTCGCGGATTTGCCGGAGTTCACCATCCTGCACCTGATCTATCAGCAGAAGGCCTACGAAGGTCACGCCAAGGACTACGAGTTCTCGGGCACCTCCATGCGCGAGCATTGGCAGAGCGGCTACGAGGACACCAAACGTACGCTCAAGCACAAAAGCTGGCTGGCGATGCCTCCGGAAGGCGCGGGGATCGTGATCCACGACGTGCATCGCGAAGACTATCGCTAGTCAAAGCAGCGAGCCTCATCATGACACTGAAGTCAGACCAGTTGCGACAGCGCGTCGAGTTCGACCTCGCCGACAGCCTCGACGAAGAATACGAGATGGAGCTGGATGACGACCGGCTCGACAAGCTGCTGCTGGAAACCGCCGACCACGCGCGCGACGACGGCATGGACCGGCGTGTCTATTTCCGCGAGCTGTTCCGTCTGCAGGGCGAGCTGGTGAAACTGCAGGACTGGGTCGCGCACCACAAGAAGAAGATCGTTGTGATCTTTGAAGGACGCGACTCGGCCGGGAAGGGCGGCGTGATCAAGCGCATCACGCAGCGGCTGAACCCGCGCATCTGCCGCGTCGCGGCGCTGCCGGCGCCCAACGAGCGCGAACGGACCCAGTGGTACTTCCAGCGTTACGCGTCGCACCTGCCGGCCGGCGGCGAGGTCGTGCTGTTCGACCGCAGCTGGTACAACCGCGCCGGCGTCGAGCAGGTCATGGGCTTCTGCGATGAAGCCGATGTCGCTGAGTTCTTCCGGTCCGTGCCGGAGTTCGAGCGCATGCTGGTGCGCTCCGGCATCATGCTCATCAAGTATTGGTTCTCGATCACCGACGACGAGCAGCAATTCCGTTTCATGATGCGGATCCACGATCCGCTCAAGCAATGGAAGCTCAGCCCGATGGACGTCGAGTCGCGCGCCCGCTGGGAGCGCTACACCAAGGCGAAAGAGGAGATGCTGGAGAAGACCCACATCCCGGAAGCGCCCTGGTGGGTCGTCGATGCCGTCGACAAGAAGCGCGCGCGGCTCAACTGCATCAGTCACATGTTGAGCCAGATCCCTTACGAGGAGATCGTGCGCCCGCCGGTGGTGCTGCCGGCCCGCGTCCGCAACCCGGATTACCATCGCGGGCCGATCCCGCAAGAGATGTACGTTCCGACGGTGTATTGAAGCTGCGCGCAGGGGCTTTTATTCAGGCGCGATGTTTTCCGGCTTGATCAGATCGCGTTCGAGCGATGCGCTGACGCGCCGCGCATACTCCACGGGATCCCAACCGCGCTGACCGACCAGGTGCCACCATCCGTCGAGATGGGTCTGGTGCCAAATCCAATCCACTGCTTGCGCCGTGGTCCATTCCGGCCGCAGCACGCCAGCGGCCGCGAGCCGCGCGACCAGCGCGCCGATCAACGTCCGCAGCAAATTCATGCGATCGGCGAAGGCGAGCCGTGCGTCGGGATCGGTCTGCGACGCGGCCGACAAGAGATGCGCGACCGGCTGGATGCGCGGAATGTGGGCGAACCAGGCGTGCACGAAATTGGCGAGCGCCTGCGGCACCGGATCGTCCGCGGCGGCGCGTTTGATGGCGGCGGTCGCGCTTTGCCGGTCGCGGTATTGAACTGCGGCCAGCAGCAGGTTCGCGCGGTTGCCGAAGTGCAGGTACACGGCCTGCCGCGACACGCCGGCGCCGGCGGCGATGTCGGCGATGCGCACTTGAAGATCCCGGCTTTTCTCCATCAGCGCCCAGGTGGTTTCCAGAATCCGCTCCCGCGTATCGGCTGAGCCGACCTCGGCTTGATTGGCCCTTTGACCCGCCATGGCGCTCTCCTTGGCTACCGCTTGACACGTGTAAAGTTGTATGGCACTTTACACGCGTAAAGCAACAGCGGAGCGGCAATCGCCCCACACATTTTGGATGGAGACGAGGTCATGCAGCGCATTCTCATCGCGGGCGGGTACGGGATCGTGGGGACCGCGATCGCGCGGCACCTCCGGCGCCTCAGCCAGGACAGCGAGATCGTCCTCGCCGGCCGCAATCCCGATAACGGCGCTGCCCTCGCGCGTGAGCTTGGCCACGCCAGCACCATGTATCTGGATGCCGCAGCCCTCGACGGTGGCGCCATCGACCTGCAAGGCGTCGATCTCGTCATCTCGGCGCTCTACGATCCGGCGAACGCGTTGATCGACGCCGCGATCGCGCAGGGCGCGGCGCATATCGGCATCACCACGAAGGCGGACGACGTGGCGCCGGGCGCGGCGCTGGCGTTGGCGTCGCCGCCGAAGCGCCCGGTCGTCCTGCTCGGCCACTGCTGTGCCGGCGCGGTCGGCGCCGTCGCGCGCAGCGCGGCGGAGGATTTTTCCAAAGTCGACTCGATCGCGATCGCCGCGCTGTTCGATCCGCGTGACGCGGTCGGGCCGATGACGGCCGCCGATCCCGAGGCGCTGATCAGCCGCGCGTTGATCCGACAACATGGCGTCTGGTCCTGGGCGAACGGCATGGAGCACCCGCGCACGGTGCGGCTGTCCGACGCGGAAGAGCTGCCGGCGTTTCCGACCGGGCTGCTCGACGCGCCCGGCCTCGCGGCCGTGACCGGCGCCGCCAACATCCGCCTCGACCTGATGCAGGGCGACTCGCTCGGGACACGTGAGGGCGGACGCGCATCGAGCGACGCCTATATCGACATCGAAGGCACTCTGAAGAGCGGGAGCGCGGCCAAGCGCCGCGTTGTGATGTCCGATCCGAATGGAGTCGCGAACCTGACGGCACTGGGCGTGCTGCTTGCGGCCGAGCGCGTGCTCGGACTCGATGGCGAGGCGCCCGCGGCCGGCGGCTTGTCCATGCCCGAGACCTTGCTCGCTGCCGACCAGGCGACGACGCGGCTGAAGCAATGGGGCGTCCGCGTCATTGCGGCATAATGTTCGCTGCCGCAGGAGGGACAGCGATACTGAATTTTTCGGCAGACAAGTCCCGTGTCACCCTCCGTCCCACAAAAAACGGACCAGGGTGGAACACGTGAATATCATCGCATCATCGATCATTGCGCTCGCGCTTGCGCTTGGATGCACCGCGCAAGCGCAGGCGGAGTCTTACCCGTCGAAGCCGATCACGATCATCGTCGGTTTTGCGCCGGGCGGACCGACCGACACGGTCGCGCGCGTCCTCGCCGACCACATGAAGACGACGCTCGGACAAACCATCGTGGTCGAGAATGTGGGCGGCGCCGCGGGAACGATCGGCGCCGCGCGCGCCGCGCGCGCTGCGCCGGACGGCTACACGCTCAATGTCGGGCAATGGAGCTCGAATGTCGGGGCGCCCGCGGTCACCGCGACGCCTTATCACGTGCTCAACGATTTCGAACCGGTGGCGCGCTTGACGACGTCGTACCTCTGGATCGTCGGCAAGACCGGTCTGCCGGCCAAGACCCTGCCCGAGCTGATCGCATGGCTGAAGGCAAATCCGGGCAAGATCTCTGGGGCAACCGTCGGCGTCGGCGGCGCCGCGCATATCTGCTTCATCGATTTCCAGAACAAGAGCGGCACCAAGTTCGCGCTCGTGCCGTATAAGGGCGGCGCCCCCGCGTTGCGAGACCTGGTCGGCGATCAGATCGACCTCGGCTGCCTGGAAGCATCGCAGACGCTGGAGCAATACCGCGCGGGCAACATCAAAGTGTTCGGCATCCTCGCAAACCAACGCTGGTTCGGCGCACCGGAGGTGCCGACACTGGCGGAAGGCGGATTGCCGGGCGACCAGATCGAATTCTGGCATGGCCTCTGGGCGCCCAAGGGCACGCCGAAAGACGTCGTCGCCAAGCTGAACGCGGCGGTGCGCAAGGCATTCGCCGACCCCGCCGTCCAGAAGCGCTTTGCCGATCTCGGCCACGCGATCCCGCCGCCCGAGCTGCAGACGCCGCAGGCGCTGTTCGACCATCACAAGGCCGAGCTCGACCGCTGGTGGCCGATCATCAAGGCCGCGGGCATCAAGGCGAAGTAGGGGGCGGGCAGCGCGCGGGAAACCCCGTGTCCCGGACGAGGTGCAGCACGCAGTGCTGCACCGATGATCCGGGACCCCGGTTTCTTTCATCGCGACGATAGAGAAGCGGGGTTCCGGGTAGCAGCGCATCATGTCATGCTGCGCTGCGCCCGGGACACGAGAGCAGTGCTCCCGGAGAGAGCGCTTACCTCGTCCTTCCCTCATGGCCATCAAGGCCGATGCCGGTCAGATGACCGAACAGCTTGGCGAGCTTTTCCCGATCCGCTTCCGGCAGCGGCGGCTTGTTGATCGCTTCGATATTCGCGCGCAGATGCTCGGCGTCACCAGTACCGAACAGCACGACGTCCACCCCCGGCTCATGCCGCACATACCGATACGCCGCCTCGGTCATGTTCGCCGCGCCGCCCTCGTGGATGAGGAAGCCGAGCGGGTCCTTGGTTTCGCCCAGCCATTTCTCGACCAGGCCCTTCTCGGCCAGCGCGCGCATCTCGCGCGCGACCCGCGGCGGATCGGCGAAGATCGAGCGCACCGCGAACATCAAGAGCGTGCCGACGCCCTTCGCGCGCGTGACCGGGAAGACGTTCCTGCGTGCGCCCTGGTGCATCATGTGGAAGCCGACCATGACCACCTCCCAGACGTCATCGCGCAGCGCGCGCGTCAGCATCCCGTTGGTGAAATCGGTGATCGGATTCTCGGTGATGCCTATGTGGCGGATCTTGCCCTTCGCCTTCTGCTCGACGAGCACCGGCGCGATGGTCTCGATGGCGTATGTGTATTCGTCGGGCAGCACGCCGTGCAGATTGAACACGTCGACGGTGTCGATGCCCATGGTGCGCAGCGAATTGTCGAGGCTCGCGACCACCTTCTCGGGCGACGTCCACGCGTTGTTGCGGTGGACGTGGGACTTGGTCGCGACCACGACCTGATCGCGCGGGATCGTCTTCAGCGCCTTCCCGACCACGCCCTCGGTGCCGTAGCTCGGCGCGGTGTCGATGAAGTTGATGCCGAGCCCGACGGCCTCATGGATCAGCCGCGCCGACTGATCCTCGGTGAGGCCGGACTTGAGCCCGAGCCGGCTGAAGCCGCCGGTGCCGAGCCCGGCGACGCTGACGTTGAGGCCGGTGCGGCCAAGGGTGGTGTAGTGCATTTTGCGACAGTTCCCCACACAGCTATGTGCTGATTTCCCGCGGTGAGCTGATAAGCTCACGTCATCGACAGTCTGTCCTCAAATTCTTCATCGTAGGCCTTTGCCATAACCAACTCGCGCATCATGATGGCTGTTTTGACGATCGTGTTTAGGACAACCAGAATTTTTTCGTAGTCATAGTCCTTCATCTTACTTCTTTGATCGAGAAAGTTGCGCGCCACGGTCGATTTGTTCACCAGTTCCCCTTGGTAAGCGCGGAGCTTAGAGTTGAAGCTCGTCCATCGCACTTGCGCTTCGGCCGGAAGTTGAAGGTAGCATTCGATCGCCGCCGCTTGTCCATTGATGTCAGCGATATGCGAACCATTGGGGCCAAGTGCGGGAAAATTTCTGAACTGAGGCAGATCAGGTAGCTTAACAACCTGCATGTTGCTGGGGAGCTTTAGCTCACGACTGCGAGAGAAATTCGCCGCGCCCTCCGCATCATTGTCGTAGACAACGATGATGTTATTCAGCACCGAAATGCTGATAAGTCCTTGCAGGAAGCGAAACACGTTGCCAGTACCGGTGAACGGATAGCCATCTTCCATATCTACGTAGTCAAAGAAATCAGCAATGTGCGGCTTCAGCAGTTGAAAAGACTGTCTAATAATCGCCGCATCTGAGCTACCTTCCGTAACGATAAGAAAGCGTGCAGCTTGATCGACCGGACGTACAAAGTTGTCACGCTTCGCCCATCCGCCATTCTCCACATCGTTAAAGGCCCATTGAACAGGCAGCTGCTGCGCAGTGGGGTTTCCGCTTAGCAAGTGCAGGATTGTATAGGCAGTCAGGTTCTCCATGCCCTGCGCGAATTCAAACGGCCCACGTGACGGGTCGGTTGCAAATTCTGAAAGCTTCAGGCGCGGTGAAATCTCCCGGTAGAAAAATTTCCCGAAGTCTTCGCCATCTTCGCCATAGTCCAGTGAAAGGCTACCAACATCGACCGCCGCAAGTGCCCTCTGCAAATCAGTGAAGCGAAAGGCGTCGGGATCGAAGCCGTTCAAGCGGGCGAGGTAGTCGTATTCTTTCTCACAAACCGCTGGCGTATGCCCGAGCAAGTTAATCCGATCGATAACTTGTAGGAGCGGTTTAGAGAGACCCTCTTTGTACTCGGTGATGATTTCCCATTGCCTTCCATTCTCACCGTCTGCCTTTTCCGCGCCAGCATAGTAGTATGGGACAGGGGACAAGTCCGTGCTCTGAAAGAGGGCACTGTGATCAACGAAGCCGTTGTTCTTTCCCCAATCAACTTCAAGTCGTCCGACGGACAAGTAAATCATCGAGCCCATGTGGACTTACCCATAGTACTCGACTCCCTATCGGAAAGCCAAAGAACGCAGGGATTTGATGGGTAGTTTTTGGGAAAGCAGTTGGTCGAGGAAGGCGACGACTTGAGCGGGACTTGCGGCGACGAAGATTTTCCGGAGCGTGTGCAGGCC
>WHTP01000184.1 GCA_009377695.1 Hyphomicrobiales bacterium
CGGCAGAGAGCACGAGCCCCGCACGCTCTTTTACGAGCTTGCGCAGATAGTCGAAGTCGAAGGGAGTCACGATCGATCTCCCGAAAACAACCGCACGACCTTAGGAGCGATCTGGTCAAGTGGCAGCACGGCCGAACACAGGCCCGCATTCGCGACCGAGCCCGGCATTCCCCACACGACACTCGAGTCCTCGTCCTGCGCAATCACGGAGCCACCCGCGGCTACCAGCGTGGCCGCGCCACGCGTGCCATCGGAGCCCATTCCCGTGAGTACGACGGCGAGGTTCTTGGAGCCCCAGATCTCCGCGGCGGAACTGAACAGCGGATCGACCGCCGGCTTGCAGAAGTTGATCAGCGGCCCGTCATCAAGCGCTATCGTCGCCATTCCGTCGCGGCGCATGACCCGCATGTGGCGGCCGCCGGGGGCGACATAGATCCGCCCAGCCCTGACCTCTTCACCGTCAATGGCCTCATGCACGGGGCGGCGGGCCGCGCGCGTCAAATGCTCGGCGAGAATCGTCGTGAACGTCGGGGGCATGTGCTGCACCACCAGCACCGGCACATGATCAATCATGCTACCGAGCGAGGCGAGAAAGCGATTGAGGGCTTGCGGGCCGCCGGTCGACGCACCGACCAGAAGAACACGCGGCAGCATCAACGGAAGCGGACGCAGTGTCAGCGTCTCCTCATCGATCGGCACTAGCGAGGGGCTTACGACCCGCTGCAGCGTGTTTTCATCCCGCCTATCGACCATATGAGCAGGCGCTGGCGGCGCCATGAGCGCGCTCACGGCAGCGCTCACCGGCGCCGGGATGAGCGGAGCGGTACGCCTGCGACGCGCCGCCAGTGCCTTGATCTTGTCGATCAACTCCCGGCGGAACGACATGGACGTCGTGATTTCGCGCGTGCTCTCGGGCTTCGGAATGTAGTCGGCGGCGCCAAGCGCGAGCGCGCGCAAGCTGATCTCGGCATTACGGCGCGTCAGCGTCGACGCCATGATGACGATGAGGTCGCGCTTCTTCTCCAGGAGCCGAGGCAGCGCCGTAATGCCGTCCGTATCGGGCATGTCGACATCAAGAATGACGACATCCGGCTTGGCCCGCTCGAACTGCTCGATGGCCTCGCGACCGCTGCGCATCGAACCAACGGTTTGCAGCCCGGGCTCCGCCTCGATCCAGCGCGTCAGCAGGCCGCGCACGACCACTGCGTCGTCGACAATCATGATCCGGATCGGCGCGCGTCCGGATTCCGGGCGCGGCGATGGAGATGGGTAAGCAATACTCATCGCGTCACTTCACTGAACGACGCCACACTAGATCAGTCCGACTTCCTGAAACTTGGCTTCGACAATCTCTTTGTCGAACGGTTTCATGATGTACTCGTTCGCGCCGGCGTGCAGTGCACGCGCGATGTGAGCGACATCGTTTTCGGTGGTGCAGAACACGACCTTGGGCCGGTCACCGTCCGGCAGGCGCCGAAGCGCTCGCAGGAATTCGTAGCCGTCCATCTTCGGCATGTTCCAGTCGAGCAGGACCGCGTCAGGCATCTTGCCGCGACAGGACTCAAGCGCCTGTTCGCCATCCTCGGCCTCGGCGATTTCGAATGCGAGCCCTTCCAATATTCGCCGCGCCACCTTTCGGATGACACTCGAATCATCAACAACTAAACAGGTTTTCATCGTTCCCTCACTACACTCCACCGGTGACTGGCACCGTTTTATTGATCAAGTCTTCACGCCGCTTCGGCTGCCGGCGCGACATCAAGTACCCGGTCGACATCGAGAACCACCAAGAGCTTGCCATCAAGCCGATGCACGCCGGCGGAGACGCGCGCGAGACCGGGATCGAGATTGATCGGATTGTCCTCGCACCCGCTCACCGGCAGCTTCATCACCTCGCCAATCACGTCGATCAGCAGACCATAGGATTCGCCCTTCGACTCGACGCCGACGGCCATCCGCGAAGCATCGCCGGCGGGCGCGTCGAGGTCGAGCCTGCGGCGCATGTCGATGGCGGTCACGATGCGGCCGCGCAGGTTGAGCAGCCCGGCGATCTCCGGGGGCGCCAGCGGCACCCGCGTCAACCGGTCCGGTACAAAGACATCCTGCACGCGCGAAATCGGCAAACCGAACAGTTGGCCGCCCACCGTCGCGGTGACATATTCAATTATGTTCTCCGGCGCCTCGTTCATCTCGTCCACTATGCGGCCCGCACCAGTTCGTCAGTCTGCTCCTTCAGCGCGGCAATCAGGCCTTGCCGGTCGAACTTCGCCACATAATCGTGCAGCCCGACCTGCCGCCCACGCTCGATCGCCTCGGCGGAAACGAGCGACGACAGCCCGATGACCGGCAGGTTCGCCGTCCGCGGATTGGCGCGCACCGCCGCTGCAAGCTCGAAGCCATCCTTGCCAGGCATCTCGATATCGGTCACCACCACATCGAAACGGCGGTTGTCCTGTAGCAGTGCGACCGCCTCATCGGCCGACGATGCCGGCGTGACCGCGTAGCCAGCGGCCTTGAGCACCGGCGTCAGCATGTTGCGGAAGAACGGTGCGTCGTCGACCAGCAAGACGTGGTGCGGGGCGGCGTCGGTCTGATGATTCCGCCAATGCAACCAGTCCTCGAAGGCGAGCGGCAGATAGTGGGCGATATCGATCACCTCGGTGGCCTGGCCCTTGATGACCGCGGAGCCAAGGATGCCCGCTGTATTGCTCGTCAGCTCGATATCGAGCCGTTCCTCGACGATGTCGACGATCTCGTCGACCACGAGCGCCATGGAGCGTCCTTCGTCGGAGAATACCAAGAGCGGCTG
Organism: Hyphomicrobiales bacterium; assembly: GCA_009377695.1. Classification (GTDB taxonomy): domain Bacteria; phylum Pseudomonadota; class Alphaproteobacteria; order Rhizobiales; family Xanthobacteraceae; genus VAZQ01. Next base: position 2,810 of record WHTP01000184.1, read on the forward strand.
TGAACCGCTGTCCTTGATACGTACGTCGCTATTGACCGACACCAGCGGCATGAGCTGGCCGCGATACTGTACGACCGCGCGGCCGTTGGTGATCTCGATCGACCGCGGATCGATCTCCTCAAGCCGCGTGACCAGCGATAGCGGCACCGCCTTCAGCTGCGGCGAGCCGGCGCGGAACAGGAGCATGGATTCGACCATGTCGTCCTCCGCCTCGCGCTCGGGCGGCGTCTCAGCGACGAGACGCGAGGACGAGGTGCCTGATAGTTTCTGCGCGAGACCGTTCGGATCGACGATCATGATCACCGAACCGTCGCCGAGAATGGTGTTGCCGCAGAACATTGCGATGTGCCGCAGCTTGCCCGACATCGGCTTCACAACGATCTCTTCCGTGTGGAAGACGGCGTCGACCACGATCCCGAATGTCTGGCTGCCGACCTGCGTAACGACGATGAAACCGTTCTCGACATCGCTTTCGGCGTCGTCGCTGATCTTGAGCAGCTTGCTCAACTGGAACAGCGGCAGGAGCGTGTTGCGCAGGCGAAGGACGGCGGCATCCTTGATGTGCTCGACACGATGCTCGGAATTACTACGCGCACGTACCAGCTCGACCACTGCAAGCTGCGGAATCGCAAAGCGATCGCCGGCGCATTCAACGATCAAGGCGGAGATGATGGCAAGCGTGAGCGGAATCTTGATGACGAAGTTCGTGCCCTCGCCGAGCACGGACTTCACGTCGATGGCGCCACCGATCTGATCGATATTGGCGCGCACGACATCCATGCCGACGCCGCGGCCGGACACGCTCGTGACCTTGGACGCAGTCGAGAAACCGGGCGCGAAGATGAACTTCTGGATCTGCGCGTCGGTCATCTTCTCGACTTCCGACTCTGATGCGAGACCGCGGGCGATCACCAGCGACTTGATGCGAGCGGTGTCGAGGCCACGCCCATCGTCGGACACCTCGACGATGATATAACCGCCTTCGTGCCACGCGGCGAGCCGGATCGTACCTTTTTCAGGCTTACCGGCGGCGCGGCGCTCGGCGGGCATTTCAAGCCCGTGGTCCGCGGAATTGCGGACCATGTGGATCAGCGGATCCTTGATGAGGTCGAGCACTTGCCGATCAAGCTCGGTTTCGGCGCCCTGCATCTCGAATTCGATCGGCTTGTCGAGCTCGGCGGACAGGTCGCGCACGATCCGCGGGAGCTTCTGCCATGCATTGCCGATCGGCTGCATGCGCGTCTTCATGACGCCGTCCTGCAGCTCGGCCGTGACGTTCGACAGCCGCTGCAACGGCACCTTGAACTCGGAATCCTCGTTCCGACGGCCGATGTCGAGCAACTGGTTGCGCGTGAGCACCAGCTCCGACACCATCGTCATCAGATGTTCGAGCGTGTCGACGTGCACGCGGATCGACTGGTGTGCGACTTTGCTGTCGGGGCGTTCGTCATCGCGACCGGCCACATCGCCGCGATCGCCGGCGTCGCCTTGTGCGACTGGCGCGCCAGCGTTTGGCGCCTCGGTGGCGTTAGCGAACGGTTGAGCAATGGCGGCCGCCTGATAGCGCGGGCCGGGCGTATCGCGGAACGCCCGCTCGAGTTCGTCGATGACATCCTCATTAAGCCGCGGCGGCGGCCCGGGAGCCGGCCGCGCAGATGCCGTGGCCGCGGCCATGCGCCCAAGCTCTGCGATCAGGTCACGATCGTCGCCCGCTGGCTCGGCTTGGTTTTGCTCGAGCTCATCAAGCAACGTCTTCACCCGATCGATGGTCGCCAGGATCAGTGTGACGGCCTCGCCGGTGACGGGCGTGCCGTCGCGGAACTTGCCCATCAGCGCTTCCGCGGCATGCGTCAGCGCTTCGAGCCGCGGCAAATTGAGAAAGCCGCAGGTTCCTTTGATGGTGTGGACGAGGCGGAAGATGTTGTTGAGGATCTTCGCGTTGTTCGGGTCCTGTTCAAAGCGCACGAGTTCGACATCGACCACGTCGATGCTCTCATGCGTTTCGGTCAGGAAGTCCCGCAGCAGTTCGTCCATAGCGGTCGAGGCTTTCAAGCACGCAAAAGCCGCCCAATCGTGACGACGTTTGGGAGCGTAAACAGTGTGTTGGCAAAGGGTTTAATTTCCGTGCATGCGCACGGCGCGCGTGCGTTTGATCATGCGCGTTAAGCAGCCGTTAGCAATTCGCAGTCCGCACTCCGGCCGACTACGACGCTCGCAACGAGCGACGAGCGACGAGCGACGAGGAACTTAGAACAAAATTCCTAAACCGCTCGGCAAGGCAATCCCATTTGATCCCATTTGATTTCGTCCGCGCCGCCTCCCGTTCACGAGCGCTTGTGCAGTAGGGTTTTCGTCAGTCGCGGCCCGAAGGGTGCCGGCGTGCCGATGTCCTGCCGCTTAATGGCAGTGATCGTGCCAGCGCACAGGCATTGACTGCACACAGGCATTGACTGCATCAGTCGGCTCTGCGCAGGCGGCGGCAATGTGCTCGCGCCATTCGCCCGAGAAACGCAAGGTTTCAGAAGTCCACCATACTTGGCGGCGAGGTCGCTAGCGAACTTCTGAACCAAAGCTACGCTAGTGGAGTGGATTTGACATTCGCTACCCCGTTGACCGCAGACTCCCAAAGCGAATGTCAAATCCAAAACTTCACTAGCAGCTTATATTTGCTAGTGGTCCTTTGATCCTAACATTCGCAAAGTCGCCCGCTGAGAAGGGATGCGAATGTTAGAATCGGACCACTAGCGGGTTGCCACCGTCACGGTGTCGCCTTCGGCAACCAGTCCAACCGCAAGCCCGCAGGCTTTGGCCAGGAGCCCCGTATAGAAAGGCTGAATGGCGTGGGCGTCCACGGTTCCGGTCTCGGAATTGCCTTCGAGGAGGCCCGGCACCGCCTGCGGGATGCGGGCATTGACGCCGGTGGCGGTGATCTTGAATCCCATCTCCTCACCGGACCCGATCGGGTCGACAATCAGCGTGCCGCCGCGCGGGATCGTGCCGCCGGCAAGCACCACCATATTCAGCAGCAGCTTGACGCGGTTCTTCGGCAAGAGCACGCGCTGCAGATTCCAACTCAGTTTGACCTTCTCGTCCTCGATGAAGCCGCGCGCCATGCTTTCCGCGTCGCCAGTATCGATCTGCGCACCCGCCGATCCTGCAGCGCCAAACGCGATCCGGCAGAACTGCAGCCGGGCGGATGCGGTGCGCGCACTCTTCTTGATGAGATCCATCGCGAATTTTTGCGTCTCCGCGTCGCCGCCTTCGTCGAGTACCTCCAGCCCATTGACGATGGCTCCGGCCGGGCTGATCAGGTCATGGCAGATGCGGGAGCAAAGCAGCGCCGCAAGGTCGAGCGAATCGAGGGTCACGGGGACGGACATGACGATGTCTCCGATAGGCGGAAAATTGCGGCGGAACGGGATGCAGAACGCGATTCAGGTCACAATGCAGACCACATGACTCAGATCGCGCGACTCAGGTCACATGGCGCGAACGCGCTAGCTAGCAAGCAACGAGTGCTCTTGTCCTTTGAATCCGAGGTTCGCATGCGCGCTTGCCGCACGGGTGCGCGAACTTCGGATTCGGGACATGAGTGTGATACACCGCGCCCGCTGATCCTGCCAAGGCACGAGTGTGACATCCGAACATGACGGCTCCGCCCGATACCGCTCTGATCGATGGCCTGACGACGATCGTCTCGCAGGCGGCGGCCGCGATCCTCTCAATACGCGCGAAAGCGCTCGATACCCGCACCAAGGCCGACCAGTCTCCTGTGACGGCGGCCGACGAGGCGTCCGAAGCTATTATCATGGAGGGCGTGGCGCGGCTCATGCCAGGTGTGCCGATCATCTCCGAAGAGGCGAACGCCCGCGCAGCCGCCGGGGCAGTTGGGAGCGACTTCGTCCTGATTGATCCGGTCGACGGAACGCGCGAGCTCGTGGCCGGCCGGGATGAATTCACAATCAATCTGGGTCTGGTGCGCGCGGGCCAGCCGGCATTTGGCATCGTTGCTGCTCCTGCGCTCGGGCTGGTCTGGCGGACAGCTCCGGGCGGTGGCGCGGAACGGTTTCGGCTACCCCCCGGCGCCGCGGTAGACGCGGCTTCCGAGGTCGCCCCTATCAAGACCCGCGCCATGCCGAAGAGCGGTGTCGTTGCGGCGGTTAGCCGTTCCCATTTCGATCCCGCGACCGACGCATTCCTCACGCAGCTTGGCACGCGATTTGGCGCCGTCACGCGGCTCGCGAGCGGATCGGCGATCAAGCTCTGCCGCGTCGCCGAGGGCGCGGCAGACGTTTATCCCCGCCTCGCCCCGACTCATCAATGGGATGTTGCGGCCGGACACGCGATCCTGGCCGCCGCGGGCGGCACCGTCACGACCCCGGATCGATCTACGCTATCCTACCCCCCGGGCGCCGACGCCCTGCGGGTGCCGGGCTTCATCGCATGGGGCGATCCATCCGCGGTCTGCCGCCTTTAGGGCGACAGCGCGCGCTGGACCGACGGCCAGGCCTCGTCGGCAGCAAGCACCGCCCGCGCTCCAGCCGCGACAAATGCCGCTTTGCTGTCAAGCGATTGGAAAAGATAGAGCCGCTCGCCGGCGATGATAAAGACACGCGGGTCGCCCGCCGCAGCCACCCCGTGCCCGACCCCCGTCGGATCGTAGCCGCCGAACCGCGGCATATAGACGTCGGGGTCAGCGGCGAAAGCGCTCAGATTACCGGCGTTGCGAAAGCGCCACACCGCGCCGGCGTGCCGGTATTCGAACTCGCCCCGCCCCAAAGAGGGCGCGCCATCCGTGAAATAAGCGATTGGATCGAAGCCGTGGATAG
>WHTP01000065.1 GCA_009377695.1 Hyphomicrobiales bacterium
AGAGAGAGCAGGATCATCAGGCATGCCCGAGCAGTTCGTCGGTAAACTTTCGGAATTCAAGGACGGTGACCGCCGCATCATTTTCGTCGGCGATAACGAAATCGGGGTTTTCCGGCACGACGGCAAATTTTACGCCTACAGCAATTACTGCCTGCACCAGGGCGGCCCCGCCTGCGAGGGCTTGACCATCGCGAAGGTTGAAGAGCGGCTGCGGCCGGACAAGACCTCGGAAGGCCTCTTCTTCTCCGACACCGAGATGCATTTCGTCTGCCCGTGGCACGGCTACGAGTACGACATGAAGACCGGCGAATGCGTATCGGATCGCAAGCTCAAGCTGCGCAGCTACAAGATCGTCGAAAAAGGGGACGAGGTTTATGTCGTCGCCTAAGCGCGCCGGTGCGAAACCGGCGCCGAAATCTCAGTTTGCACCCAAGCCGGCTGCAAAGCCTGCCAGCAAGGCTGCGGCCAAACCAGCGGCGACTGAAGCTGCGGTCGTCAAGGATACGGCCAACGGGTCGACCTCGCACGATGCGACCCGACTCGCCGCCGAGATCGAGAAGGCGCTGACCAGCGGCCAGCTCGATGCGCTGACGCCGCAGGCGCTGCAGGCGCTGATGGGTGCGTGCTGCAAGACCTACGCGACCCGGGTCGAGGCGGGTGAAGACCTGCTTCCGCTCGGACAGCGCAATACGGTCAGTCCGACCGAAGTGATGGTGACGGCGAGCGGGCTGTTGCGCGCCGCCAATCTGGCCGTGTTCGAGCTCGGCATGTGGCAGAGCTGGACCGGACGTTAATTGAGAGCATGATCCCGAAGGCCGGAACCGGTTTCGGCAAGACCATACTGAAGCAAAGATAGAACGACGATACGATCGGAGACGAACCATGGACCTCATCGCCGACCGCGGCCGACGCGTTACAGTCGAGGAGCTCAACACAACCCGCCTCCTGGCGCACGCGCGCAAGCAAGCGGTGCAGCGCAAGTTCGACGATATGCTGATCGTCGACGTGGACGCGCACCATTACGAGAACGAGCACATGTCCGAAATTCTCCCCTTCATGGAGAACGACGTGCTCAAGCAGATCACCATGGGCGGCCGCGCGACCAGTCGGCGCAGCATCCTGCCGTCGCAGGCCGGGTTCACCCAGGACATGGGCGGTCGCGTCACGCGCTATCCGATGCGCGGTTCGGAGAAGACCGAGCCGGGCAAGCATCGCGACATCCAGCTCGGCGAGCGCTGGATGGACGCCATGAGCGTCGACTACTCCTGCCTGTTTCCCACCGGCATGCTCAACATCGGCATGCATCCGCAGAAGGAAATGGAAGTCGAGCTGTGCTGGGCCTACAACCGCTGGCTCACTGAGAAGGTGATGCCGGAATCGAACGGCCGTTTCTTCTCGATGCTCTGCATCCCGTTCAGCGATCCCGAGGCGTCGCTGCGTCACGTCGAGACGTTCGGCGACCGCAAGGGCGTCGGCGGCTTCATGGTGACGACCGTGCGTCACCTGCAGGTCAACGATAACGCCTATATGAAGCTCTATCGCGCGATGGAAGAGCGCGGCCTCGTCCTCTCCTTCCACTCGGGCCCGAGCTGGTCGGAGCCGGTGTTCCGCGCCTGCAATCGCTTCCTCTCGGTGCATGCGCTCGGCTTCAGCTTCTACAACATCCTCCATTGCACCAACTGGGTGATCAACGGCATGGGTGAGCGCTTCCCCAAGCTGCCGGTGGTGTGGATCGAATCCGGCCTCGCCTGGGTGCCATTCCTGATGCAGCGGCTTGACCACGAATACATGATACGGCCGTCGGAAGCGCCGGTGCTCAAGAAGAAGCCCTCCGAATACATGCGCGACATGTATTACTCGTCGCAGCCGATGGAGATCCAGGACCGCGAGGCGATGGAATGCACCTTCCGCATGATCAATGCGGAGACGCAACTCCTGTACTCCTCGGACTACCCGCACTGGGACTTCGACCTGCCCTCCACGATCTACGACCTGCCGTTCCTGTCGGAGAAGGCGAAGCACAACATCCTGGGCGGCACCGCGGCACGGCTGTTCAAGCTGCCGCCGCGCAACGAGGCGCAGAAGGCGAGCCTGCAGAAGTTCGGCAATCTCGTCGCGGCCTGAACGACACAGGCATCAACGACATAACAAGGCGTCAAACAGGAACCGCCTCCCGGGAAACCGGGAGGCGGTTTTAATTTTGGGTATGTCCTGAGGTGGCCTCCTGCCGCCCTCATGCTGAGGAGCATCGCGCAGCGACGCGTCTCGAAGCATGGCCACAGGCCGGGACCGCCCTCCGCCGGCATCTGCATCATTTTTATCCCCACCGGTCTCAAAGCATTTGACAACCGGTTCTTCGAATGACAATATTCATCCAAATGGATGAATATTGATGCCGACACCGCGCAGTGAGACCCTCGATCACACCCTGATCGCGCTGGCCGATCCGACCCGGCGGGCGATCCTGCGGCGGCTCGCTCGCGGCGAGGCGCGCATCACCGATCTCGCCGAGCCGTTCGCGATCTCGTTCAACTCGGTGTCCAAGCACATCAAGCTCTTGGAGCGCGCCGCTTTGATCAAGCGTCGCAAGGTCGGTCGCGAATACATCCTCCAATTCAAGCCGAAGCCGCTCGACGAGGTGCAGGCATGGATCGCCAAACAGCAGGCATTCTGGGCCGCCTCGCTCAAGGCCATCGACGACATGTTGCGTGAGGAAGACGAAGGAAAGGTACGGAAATGACCGAGACACTCGCGACCGCCAAAGTCTCGCACCGCTTCTCCGCCGCGCCGGAGCGCGTGTACGACGCCTGGCTCGATCCATCAAAGCTGCGCATCTGGATGAAGGCCGCGCTGATGGAGATGGGCCTGTCGGGCGACATCCGTCGCATCGAGGTGGACGCGCGCGTGGGCGGAACGTTCTTCTTCTCCGACATACGCGATGCCGGGGAGGCCAAACATTGGGGCACCTACCGCGTGCTCGACCGGCCGCGCAAGATCGAGTTCACCTGGATCGTTGACGAAAGCCAGAATGACGAACCGTCCGTGGTGACGATCACGATCGAGCCCGACGGCACAGGCTCAATCGTCACCATCGCGCACGAGAAGATTTGGGCGTCTTACGTCGAGAGGACCGAAATGGGCTGGTCGCGCATGCTGCGCGCGATCGATGCGATGTTGCAGGCACGATAGCCGCCGCCTGTTCGCCAGCGATCTGGCAGGTGCTCCAATAGTCTATCGGGGAACAACGCCATTTCCCCGCTCCGGAATCGCGACAGTGCAACCCACGCGACGTCAATGCGGATGCCAGGTGGACATAGGACTCATTTCGCGTTGCTGCGCCCTCTCCCTGCAAGGGAGAGGGCTGCACGCAATTTTCCACGGAAGGAATGGGAGAGGTCCTAGACCCTCACCCAACCGGACTTATTGGTTCGTTGTCATGCCCTCTCCCTTGCAGGGAGAGGGCGCAATAACAGCCGCAGTCCTACCGCCCCAGCGTCTGCGCCATGATCTCTTCGCAGCGCTTGCCGGCTTCCGGATCGGCGACGGACAAGTCGCCGGACGCGGCGGCCTTGAAGCGATTGGACGGCATGCCGGCCATGCCCCAGCGGCATGGGCGCATCGGGAAATTGCGCCAGTACTCCGCGTCGTGTGGCTGGTAGGTCGCCTCGTCCACCTGCTCGACCTCGGCGGTGTACTCGACCACGAAGCCGTTGGGATCGATGAAATAGCTGAACACGTTGTCGCCGGGACCGTGCCGGCCGACGCCCCACTCCACGTTGAAGCCATGCTTCTTCATCCGCCCGGCACCGCGCATCAGCCCGTCGATGCTGCCGACCTCGTAGGCCATGTGGTTGAGCGTCGGCCCGTTGCCGCGCGCCATCGCGATCGAGTGATGGTCGGCGCTGCAGCGCACGAACTCCATCATGTCGGTCTTGTCGGAGAGCTTGAAGCCGAGCGTGTCGATGAAGAACGACGTCTGCTGGTCGATCTTGGCGCTGTTGAGCACCACGTGCGAAAGCTTGTTCGGCACCGAGCTGTCGTTGTTGGTGGTCTGGTGCCTCGCCACGTCGGAGGCGATGTTGAGCGTGTGCCCCTCGGGCGTCTTGAACTGGAAGCCATAGCCGCCGCCGGAGCTACGCGGGAGTTCCTTCGGCGCCGTCGTCAAGGCGACGCCCGCCGCGATGGCACGCGCATGCAGCGCGTCGACCGCTTCGCGGTTCACCGCGGCGAAGTGCACGCCCAGGAGAGCGGCGGTGGGGCGTTCACGCAAGGTGACCGCATGGTGCTCGGTGCCGTTGCCGCGCAGGTGGATGGTCTCGCCATCCGCCACCACCGGCTCGAGACCCCAGACCCGGCTGTAGAAGGCCGCCGACTGGGTGAGATCGGTGACGCCCAATTCAATGCTGCGCAGTCCGGTGATGCGTGCGTTGTTCATGATTCTGCCTCTCCAATCCTTCCACAAGCATAACTTATCACCGTCATCCTGAGGTGGCCGCCGTAGGCGGCCCTCGAAGGGCGACGGCCCCGGGCCGCGCATCCTTCGAGGCCCTCGCTACGCTCGGGCGCCTCAGGATGACGGGGACAGAATTCGCTCGCGGCTAGAGTTAGCAGATCAGCGGCCGTGCCGCTATCGCCCAGCATCACGACGGCAGCGCCACACATTTTTGCGGTGAAACCCCGAGGTGGACGGCCTGACCGACCTGGAATTCCGCCTCGGGCTTCGAGCGGATGCGGATTTCGCCGTCGCCGGCATCGACGAGATAGTCGACCACCTCGCCCAGGAACACCCGGTGCAGGATCTTGCCGGTGATTGCGTTGAGGCCCTCACCGGGCGGCTTGTCGGACAGGACGAAATCCTCGGGCCGGGCGCTGACCAACACGTCCTGACCGGGCGAGACCATCTGCCCAAAAATGCAGCCGAACGAACCATGGCGGGTTTCGACCACGGCGACGCGTTCGGCCGCGCGCACGTCCTTGACCTTGCCCTTCAAGAAGTTGGCGGAGCCGATGAAGTCCGCGACGAACTGGCTCTTGGGCTGCCGGTAGATTTCCTGGGGCGTTCCGCGCTGGATGATCTTGCCGAAATTGAACACGACGATCTCATCCGACAACGCGAGCGCCTCGGACTGGTCGTGGGTGACATAGACCGTCGTGATGGCGAGACGTTTCTGAAGCAGCTTGAGCTCGACCCGCATCTGCTCGCGCAGCTTGGCGTCGAGATTGGACAGGGGCTCGTCGAGCAACAGGATTTGCGGCTCCCGCACCAGCCCGCGGGCAAACGCCAGCCGCTGCTGCTGGCCACCGGAGAGTTGCGTCGCGGGCCGCGTTTCGTATCCGCTCATGCGCACCATTTCGAGCGCGCGCAGCACCTTTTCCTTCACGTCGGCGGCGGAATATTTGCGGTCGCGCGCCACCCGCAGCGGAAAGGCGACGTTCTCGAACACCGTCATGTGCGGCCAGATCGCGTAGGACTGGAACACCATACCGATGCCGCGGTCGCTCGGCGGCACGAAGATGCCGCGCGCGGTGTCGCATACGGTCTGGCCGGCAATGACGATCCTGCCGGCCTCCGGCCGCTCGAGCCCGGCGAGGCAGCGCAGCGTGGTGGTCTTGCCACAGCCGGACGGGCCAAGCAGCGTGATGAGCTTGCCGTCACCGATACCAAGATTGATCCCGTCGACGGCGTTCACCACCACGTTGCCGGGCGCAACAAAGGTCTTCCTGAGATTCTCGATCGCGAACATGGACGGGTGATCCCTTACGTCGGCGTTGTCTCGCTGGTGGCAACGAATTCGTTACTGTTGCAAAGGCTCGTGCCACAACGTCCCCTCCCCCGCTTGCGGGGGAGGGATAGGGAGGGGGCCAACAACAAGCAGCGTCGTGCAACGCATACCCTCTCCCCACCCCTCTCCCGCAAGCGGGAGAGGGAGCAGATCACATTCGCTGCACCACTGAATCCGACATCCGCCATCATCTATTGCCCCGCGGCTTGCGCCTTGGCCGCGGCCGCCTCACTGCGGCGTTGCACTCTCAACTCCAGCCAGCGCAAGCCGGCAACGATCATGATGAGCGGAATGATCTGGATGACGCCGAGCGCGGAGACCGCGCCGTAGCTGCCGCCCTCCTCCCACATGGTCAGGCTGATGGTGCCAAGCACATGCGTGCCCGGACCGACCAGGAACACCGATGCGCCGAGCTCTCGCACCGCCAGCACGAAGATGTAGATCCAGGCCGCGAGCAGCACCGGCGCGAGCAGCGGCAGCAGGATTCGAAAGAATATCTGCCGCATTCGCGCACCCGAGACTTCAGCAACCTCCTCGAGCTCCTTGTGGATTTGCGTGAGCCCGCCCGAGGTGAAGCGCATGCCATAGGGCAGATAGAGCGTGACGTAGGCGATGAGCAGGATCCAGATCGTGTTGTAGACCGGGATCGGCAGCATCAGGTAGGCGAACAGGATCGCCGCACCGACGATGACATGCGGCATGGCGATCGGCGTGAAGGCGATCGAATCGAGCAGCCATCCCGATTTCGGCGCCGCCCGCAACGCGATCCATGCCATCACGAAGGTGAGCGCGACAACGATGGTCGCCGCCATCGCGGCCAGCGACACGCTGGTCTTCACCGCATCGAGGAAGATCGGATATCGCAGGATGAACTCGTAGTTCTCCCAGGTTGCGGGCGAGCCCGAGCCGATGAAGGGCTGCGCCAGATTGCGGAAGAACGATTGCCACACCAACGTAAGCAGCGGCAGGCCGAGCGCGAGCAGGAACATGAACAGCACGCCGATCGCCACCGGCCAGCGCCATTTTCGCAGCTTGATGCGGGTGGGCATGTAGCCCTTGCCGGTGATGGTCGCGAAGGCTTCGGCGTTGCGGGTCGCGCGCCGATAAAAGATCACGGCGACGACGCAGATCAGAAGCAGCGTCATGCCGAGCGCGCTGGAAATCCCGAACTCGGGCGGCGCGTTCTGGGTGGCGGCCTGAATCTCGGTGGTGAAGACGTCGATGCGTGCCGGTCGGCCGATCAACCGCGGCACCTCGTAGGAGGACATGCCGAGCATGAACAGCAGCAACATGGTTGAGAGGATCGCCGGGCGAAGCAGCGGCAGCGTGATCTTCGGCATCACCTGCCAGTAGCGCGCGCCTGACACCAGCGCGGCCTCTTCAAGGCGGACATCGAGGACCCGCAGCGCCGGTCCGAGTGCGAGATAAGCCAGCGGGAAGTAATGGCTCGCGAGCGCCCAGATCATGCCGCCCATGGAATAGATGCTGAACGGCCCTTCGCTGAGCCCGAACCAGTTTTTCATCAGCGCATTGACCCAGCCGATATTCGGGCTGAGCACGAAAATCCAGGCCATTGCCGTCAGCAGGCCGGGGATCGCGAAGGAGAGAAGCGCCAGCGAATGGAACAGCGGGCCGAGCGGCGCGTCGGTGCGCTCCACCACGAAGGCGACAAACCCGCCCATCAGCAGCGTCAGCACGGCCGTGCCGGCGGCGAAGATGAGGGAATTCCCAAACAGCCGGACGATGTGCCAGCTCGAATAGGCCTGGACGAAATTCGAGAGCGACGCCGGCCCGGGTCCGAAGCCGGTGTCCTCGGTGAAAGCGGTGTAGAACAGCGCCGCCAGCGGCACGAAGACCAGCCAGCCGGCAATCAGCACGCAGGCGATGAGCGCAAGATTGCGTGGTCGGATCAGCGCGGCGAAGGCGCGCGCGAGCGCGCCGCCGTTGCTATTGGATTCCATAGGTGCCGCGAGAGTCACCTGTTTTCCTCCTAGACAACCTACCGTGTCCCGGGCGCAGCGCAGCACGAAGTGATGCGCTGCAGAACCGGGACCCCGGTCTCTTTTCACAAAACCGGGATCCCGGATCAGCGGTGCATCGCCGCGCGCTGCACCGCGTCCGGGATACGAGACTCTCCTCACCGCGGCCTGAACAGCTCCTGGAAGCGGCGTTGCCAGACCTTCTCTTCTTCGGGTTTCAGCAGCACGGGAATGACCTTTTTCTTCCGGAGCATCGCGATCGTGCCGGGCGGATTGTCGGCGACATCGCTGCGCGTCGGCAGGCGGCCGAACTTGGCGATGAACTGCTGCGCCTCCTGGCTGAGCATGAAATTCGCCGCAAGCTTTGCGGCGTTCGGATTGGGTGCCAGCGCGCTCACACCGACCTGACCGAACATCAGTGCGACCGGGTCCATTGCCCATACGCCGATCGGGCCGCCGGCGAGCTTCACGTTCATCGAGAGATTGACGTAGTTATTCAGCGAGATCGCATATTCGCCGGCGCCGGTCGCGCGCGCCATCGCGAGATGGCCGTCGGTGACGACCGGCTTGAGCGTCGAGACGATGCCCTTGATGATCTCGGTGGCGCGTTTCTCACCGTAGTGCTCGAACATCGCCTTGAGCCATTCATTGTCGGTGCCGTCGATCGCGACGCGGTTCACCCATTGTTTGCGTGAGATGAAATCCTCATAGGTCTTTGGCAGTTCGGACGGCTGCACCAGCTTGGTGTTATAGGCGGGCGCGTTGTAGTTGGCGTACATGCCGTACCAGCGCCGGCCGGGATCGCGCGCATCCGGACTGAGCGCCTTCGCCTCCGACGGGTCGATCTGCGCCAGCATCGCAGGCGGCACTTTGTTGATGGTGGTCGTCTGCAGGATGTCCCACGTCTTCTGCTTGGCACGGAATTCGATCGCAATGCGGCTCATCAACGGCGTGTCGGCGGCGCGCACATAATTGACCTTGATGCCGGTCGCATCCGTGAAAATCTTGAACAGCGGCAGGCCTTCCCGCTCGTTCATGGACGAATAAACGACCAGCGGGCCTTCCTTCTGGGCGGCGGCGAGCAGCGTCGGGTCAAGCCACGGGCGTTTCGCATCTCGTTTCGCATCCTCGCCGGCGGCCGATGCCAAACCGAGCGACAAGGCAAACGCGGCGAGCGCGCCCAGCCGACATGAGGTCTTGAGAAGTCCAGCCACCATCATCCTCCCTGGCGAACGAACCGCTTAACAATCGGCGGCGACGCCCCATGGCAATTTTTTGACTTCGGCCGCCTTGGGCGGTCGCCGGATCACCATAACAAAGGCGGTCCAATTGACAAATGGTCACATCGTCGCCGGCCGTTACAGCACCGGCGAACGGGGCCGGAGGATGAGGGCGGAGCGGCATCACCGCGGCTTGAACAGCGCGTTGAACGTTTGCTGCCATTTCCGTTCGTCCTCCGGCCGGAACAGCGTCGTCACGACGGTCTTCGCATGCAGGCGCTCGATGGTGCCGGGCGGATTGGACTCCACGTCGCTCCGCGTCGGCAGGCGGCCGAACTTCGCCAGGTGCCCTTGGCCGTCCCGACTAAGCAGGAAGTTGGCGGCGAGCCGCGCCGCGTTCGGATTCTTCGCCTTGGCGTTGACGGCGACGCCGGCAAAGAACAGCACCACCGGATCGAGCGGGACAATCTCGATCGGGCCGCCGGCGAGCTTCACATTGTTCGACAGCATGACGTAGTTATTGAGCGAGATCGCGTATTCGCCGGCGCCGACCGAGCGGGCGAGGGCGAGATGCCCATCGGTGATCACCGGTTTGAGCGTGCCGACCATGCTCTTGATGATCTTCGTGGCTTTGGCCTCGCCGTAGTGCTGAAAGAAGCCCTTGAGCCAATCGGCGTCGGTGCCGTCGATGGCGGTCTTGCCCGCCCATTCCTTGCGCTGCGCGAATTCCTCGTAGCTCTTCGGCAGCGCCGAGGCGCTGATCATCTTGGTGTTGTAGGCGGGCGTGTTGTAGTTGGCATAGACGCCGTGCCAGCGTCCATCGGGATCGCGCGCGGCCGGGATCAGGTGCTTCGCCTCCGGCGGCACGTAGCGCGCCAGCATGGTCTGCGGCAGCTTGTGGGCAGCGGTCGAGAAGATCGCGTCGAAGGAGTTCTGGCCGGCGCGCGCCTCGATCATCGAACGCGACACCAGCATGCCGTCGCCGGCCCGGATGTAGTGCACCTTGATGCCGGTCGCGTGCTCGAAGATCTTGAACAACGGCAGGCCTTCGCGCTCGTTGGTCGAAGTGTAGACAACGACCGGGCCTTCGCGCTTGGCCGCCTCCAGCAAACTCGTGTCGAGCCAGGAGCGAGGCTGCTGCGTGGAGGGCGGAGCCTCGCTGAACCCCGGCGACAGACCGGCCAGCAGGGAAATCGCGATGACGACTGCACCCGAGAATCGGGGCGCACGCCCGACGGCTGCGAAAAGCTCGCCCAAGGCTTCCTCCCGTTTTTTTGTTCCGGCAGCATAGCTCGCCTGGCAAGCCCGACAAACGGCTACTTTGCCGCTGCCGTGCGCACGCAGCGGGCCTCTCGGGTTGCGAACACCGTGCCCCGCCGACTATCTATGCGGCGAGAACCCCCGCCCAGGAGCCGACGACACCGTGGATTCCGTGATTGAGACCTCGAAGGTGACTGCGCCGGCAACGCGTGCATCCGATGCCTTGATCGAGGTCCGCCTCACCGCGATCCGCTATGCCGCACGTGACACTTGTCTGTTCGAGTTCCAGAGTATCGACGGGCGCCCATTGCCCGGCTACGAGCCCGGCGCCCATATCGACCTGCACCTGCCCTCAGGGCTGTTGCGCAACTACTCGCTCACCGCCGCGGATCCGGAACCGTCGACCTATACGGTCGGCATCAAGCGCGATCCAGCGAGCCGCGGCGGCTCGCGCTTCATCCATGACGAATTGCGCGTCGGCACCACGCTGAAGATCGGAGGTCCTCGCAATAACTTTCGGCTGCGCGACGATGCGCCCCACACCGTCCTCATCGCCGGTGGGATCGGGATCACGCCGATGTGGTGCATGGTGCAAAGGCTCAAGCGCTCGGGCGCGACTGGCGGCTGCATTATGCCTGCCGCTCGCGCGACGACATGGCCTTCCGGCAGGAGCTTGAACGCATGCCGCAGGCCGCGCTGCATTTCGACGACGAGAGCGGCGGCACATTCCTCGATGTCGCGGCGATCGTCACAGGCGCACCCCAGGACGCGCACCTCTATTGCTGCGGCCCCGCGCCGATGCTGCAGGCGTTCGAGGCTGCGATCAAGGATTGGCCGCGCGAGCAGGTGCATGTCGAATATTTCACGGCCAAGGAACTGCCGCCCGCGAAGAAAGGCGGCTTCACCGTGGCGCTTGCACGCTCCGGAGTCGAATATTTCATTCCCGAAGGCGAGACCATCCTCAACGTGCTGCTCGATGCGGGCGTCGACCTCGACTACTCCTGCGAGCTTGGCATCTGTGGCGCCTGCGAGCAGCGCGTGATCTCGGGCATCCCGGAACACCGCGATTCGATCCTCAGTGAAGAGGAGCAGGCTGAGAACACCCGCGTGATGATCTGCTGCGCCGGCTGCAAGACCGAGCGGCTGGTGCTGGATTTGTGAGGCCACGCGTGTGGTCGTGCCGCGGGGAAGGCGATTGTTGATGCGCCCTCTCCCCCTGAGGGAGAGGGCTCAAGAAAGAATCCACGAGCACTAATTGGGTGAGGGGGTCTCTTCGTCAAAAGCGCTTCTTGCGAAGAGGCCCCCTCGCCCAATCCGAGTGCGCTGACGTCGTGGAGTTGCCCTCTCCCTCAAGGGGAGAGGGCGCAATAGCTGCGGCCGCACTCGTGGCTTCAACCAGGTAAGAGCGGCCCGGCATCGCGCCGGGCCGTTGTTGCATCGCGTGTGTCCGCTACTGATTGAGCAGCGGGATCGATTTCGGATCGGCCGGCTTCGGGATCGATGTCAGATAGGCGTGGATCTCTTTCAGATCAGCCTCCGGCAAGACCGCTTCGCGATAGGGCGGCATCGCCCGATTGCTGTTACGGACGAAGCTGGACATGGCTTCGACCGGCATCACGTTTGGTGCGAGGGCGGGACCGGCAACGCCGCCCTGCCCCACGAAGCCGTGACACTGCCAGCAACCGTTCTTCACGAAGAGCTGCTTGCCCTTCTCCGAGGCCGACGCGCCGGCGCCGAACCCGAGGACCAAGCCGGCGGCAATCGCCGCCAGGGCGAACCGACTGGAAACAACACGCATTGACAATCTCCCCGTTACCGCGGCTGCGTCCACACGTCGATCAGCGCGGGCTCGCCCGCCTGCACGACCTGCACAGCCTTCTTGAGCACCGAACCGAGCTCGGCTGGATCCTTCAGCGGGCCCGCCGACCACCAGCCCATCGACTTCGCGAGGCTCGCGTAGTCGACGTCCGGCCCCTCGATCGACGTGCCGATCGGACCCATGGTCTTGCCCAGCGAAGCAACACGATTGCGGCGGTTGGAGAGCCGCTGCACGTGCATGACCTCCTGATGGTAACCGCGGTTGTTGTGCATCACGCTGAGCAACGGGATGTTGTGATGCGCGGCAGTCCAGAGCGCACTCGGCGTGAACATCAGGTCGCCGTCCGACTGGATCGACACCGAGAAGCGGCCGAGCGAATTGTTGCCGTGGGCGGCGCCGATCGAAGCCGGAGCGCCGTATCCGAGACCGGCCGCGCCCGAGCCGCCGATCCATCGATAATGCTTGTCCATCGGCATCAACCGATGCTGCCAGCCGCTCACGCCGTTGCTGGCGTTGACCAGCGCCCAATCGAGGTCCTTGACCGCGCCGTAGATTTCGGAGACCAGTCGCGCCGTCGAGACCGGGCCGGCATCCCAGCCAAGCGCCGCCGCCTGGCGGGACCGTTCCCGTGCCTGGGCATAGGCCTTGCGCAGGGCCGCGCCGCGCTGCTCGAAGACGGTGCGGCGCTCGCTGGTGATCGCCGACTTGACGAAATCGATCAGCAGCGGCAGCGACGCTTGGGCGTCGGCCGGCATCAGGATGTCGACCGGCTGGAAGCGCTGGAAGTCCTGCAAGTTGGACTTGGTGTTGAGCTCGACGCTGTTGATGTGGATCAGCTTGGTATCCTGCTTCATCCGCGTTTCGTTGATGCCATGACCATCGTGGTCGCCGTTGTCCACCCAGCCATTCACGGTGGCCCAGAAGTCGGTGAGCTCGAGACCAAGGATCACGTCGGCGTTACGGATGAGTGACGCCGCATTGCCGGCACGCAAATGATGCGTATTGGGGAAGTTCATCCGATTCGGGCGGTTCACCACCGGCGCCTGGATCAGCTCGGCGAGCTGAACCAGTGAATCGATACCGGCTTGCGTGCGTGCGCAACGGTCGGCAATGATGACCGGGTTTTGCGCATTGACCAGGAGCTTGGCGACCTCGCGCAGCGCCGCCGGATCGGCATGCGGTGGAGACGCCGCGATATACTTCGGCGTGTAGAGGCTCTTGGCGTCCTTGATGCCTTCCTGCTGAACGCCGGCGTCGAGCGCGATCATGACCGGCCCATGGGGCGGCGTCATCGCGTACTTATAGGCGCGCACAAACGACTGCGCGAAGTGCTGCAGCGACACCGGCTGGTCGTCCCACTTGGTGAAGTCGCGCACCAGGGCGTTGATGTCCTGCGCGGAGTGCAGCGTCGGCACGCCCGGCGGACGCTTGGCGGCATCCAGGTCGGTGCCACCGACGAGAATAATCGGTACGCGGTCGGCCCACGCATTGTAGACCGCCATGCAGGCGTGCTGCAGGCCCACGGTGCCGTGCATCAGCGCCATCTGCGGCTTGCCGGTGGCCTTGAAGTAGCCGTGGCACATCGCCACCGACGATTCCTCATGCATGCACGTGATGAACTCAGGCATCTTGTTGCTGCCGTAGTTGATCATCGACTCGTGCAGCGCGCGGAAGCTCGATGCCGGGTTCGAATAGCAGTAGTCGATCTTCAACGACTTGATCACATCGACCATAAAGTCGGAATTCGGACGGCCGGTGATCTGCGTCGTGGGCTCGCGCAGATTTCCGGTCTCAGTCGCGATCTGATACGCGGTGGGCATCACCGCAGAGGGCAGCCGCTTGTTTGCAGCGGCACCGGGGCTCGCGGCCTGCGCACCGTTGGTGAGCGTGGTTGCTGCGCCGGCAACCGCAGCGCCGGCCAGGAATTTACGACGGTTTACGTCAAGACGCGCATCTTTGCGTGCCATTCCAGTCCTCCCTTGATGGTCACCGGCCTCATGGGAACGGTGACTCCAAACGTATGGTTAATAGTAGCCCCGGTCCGGAACACTGGGAAGAACAATCGGCCGGCATCGAAAAAAATCCGCACGAACGACTGCTGGTATTCCATGCGTCGCCCCGTGACGCCGCGACCTATGGTCAAATGCGCCTGGTCTGTGATTGCATAGCGATTAGGAATAGAGGATCAGATATGCCATTCCGACCGTTGCTTTCCTCAGCGATCATTGCTGCTGCCGCCGTCATCGCAGCCAACCCTGCGCAAAGTCAGGATGCTGTTGAGCAGTTCTTCCGCGGCAAAACCGTCAATATCTCTGTCGGGTCATCCGCCGGCGGCGGCTACGACACCTATGCACGACTGCTGGCACGCCATTTCGGCAAGCACATTCCGGGACAGCCGGCCATCGTCGTGCAGAACATGCCGGGCGCCGGCAGCAACAAGGCGGCGAGCTACATCTACAGCGTGGCGCCCAAGGACGGAACCGCGATCGGCGCGATTTTCCCAGGTGCGATCCTGCAGCCCCTGCTCAGCGACATCGCCGTCCAGCACGAACCCAACAAGTTCATCTATCTCGGCAGCGCCAACAGCGACGTCTATCATTGCTTCGTACGCAGCGACGCACCCACCAGGAGCTTCCGCGATGCGCTGGAGCGCGAGGTGATCCTGGGCGCGAGCAACCAGGGCGGCACAACGCGCGATTTGCCGGCCATGATGAACAATCTCGCTGGTGCAAAATTTCGCATCGTCACCGGCTATGCCGGCAGCAAGGAGATCGGGCTCGCGGTCGAGCGAAGCGAAGTGCATGGCGCCTGCGGCATCGGCTGGACCGGGTTCACGACGATTTACCCGCACTGGTTCAAGAAGAAGCTCGTGACCATGACGCTCCAGCTTTCAACTAAGGGCCACGCCGAGCTCAATGCGATGAAGGTGCCGCTTGCGACCGAATTCGCGCGGACCAAGGAAGATCGCCAGGCGATGGAATTGGTGCTGAGCCAGGGCGTGTTTGGGCGTCCATTCGTGCTGCCGCCCGGCGTGCCGCAGGAGCGCGCCGACGCGTTGCGCAAGGCGTTCGTCGCCGCCATGACCGATCCGGCGCTTATCGCAGACGCGAAGAAGGCGAACCTCGATATCGAAGCGATGTCCGGCAGCGATCTGCAGAGCTTGATTGCGTCATTGTACGCGTTGCCGGCGAGCACCGTCGAGAAGGCGAAGCAATCGCTGATCTACAAGTCCGTACGTTAGGCACACAGGTCAGCAGATCGGCACGGAGGCCCCGGGGTGAACCCCGGGGCCTTGTCGTTCCATCAGATGTCGCTCGACAATCCGCCGAACAAGCGATTGTCGTTAGTCATCGTCACGGTTCGGTGGGACCCGGGCGAGCTCATTGCGAATGAACGGATCCGGATCCGAGCCGATGTAATTGCCCTGCGTGTCGTACACGTCGTAGGCCGGATTGGGCGAATGCACCCGGCCATCCATGCTCTGCGCGCGTGCAAGATTGCGCTGCTGCTGGGCGGTCAGTGGCCTCTGCTGGGCGTACGCGCCGAATGCCCGGTTGTCCCACCTGGCACCGTAGTACTGCGCTGATGCCGACGAGCCCGTCGAAACGACGGCAACGAGGGCCGTAGTAGCAGCAAGAAGAGTTTTCATGACTTGCGTCTCCATCGTGGTTTCAGGCGCCCTTCCTTGCCGTTCCCTTGATCGCACTAACACTGCGATCGGCCGGAAGTTGGTGATCGACACCCCTTCAAAGAAGACAACTTCTTGTGAGTTCTTGTGAGCTGATCCATTGAATGGAAAATTGAGTTGAGTGACGTCACGCGAATGTGAATCACGCCGCGGCAGTGATCACGCGAGATAAAAGTGCGCAAACGCACGGCGCAAATGAGTCGTCGTGCGGGCGTGACGCGAACACGCCAACATCATGGCAAAACGGCGCAGCAAACTTGATGTTGTTGCGAAGTGAACGCAGGCCATCACATTGCGTGATGGCCATGCGCGGATAAGGTCACTGATCGTCGCGCCCGGCATCCATCTGGATCATCATGCGCACGTTCGGATCGGGATCCCAACCCTGGCAGCCGGCCCAGGTACGAGCGGCGCACGGCTTTACAGCGGATCGATTGACGCGCAGCCTGGGGCGACGCTGCACATCGTGCTGGTGAGTTCCGGTTGCGCTTCGCGCCTTCACCGCCGGCCCGGCCTTCTTGCCCTGTGCTTCGCCGACGGCGGGCCAGCCGAGCGCAACGGCGAGCGCTACCACCGAAATGAGAATTTTCATGGATGCCTCATTGAGCTCGATCGAGGCGACGGAACTCAGGGATCTTCCGCGTGATCCCGCACGAGCGTGGCGCGAACGTTTGGATCAGGATCCCAGCCGACGCATCCCCACCAAAGATAGCCGGCACATCGCCTCTGCGCCGCGCCCCGTCTGGCGACGGTCTTCGGGCGCTTCGCCTGCTTCTGCGCGACGGTCGCAGCATTGCGTGCGGCCGCTCTCTTGCTCTGAGCTTCACCCGCGCTCGGCCATGCGAGCGCGATGGTGAGCGCCATCACAGACACTAAAATCCGCATAAATGCCTCCACCTGGCGCAGCCGCTCGGCGTCCGCTTCGGAACCGCGTCGCCATCAATGGAAGAACACCGAAGGAGCCGTCAGGCATCCATATTTACGCGTCCATTGCCGCAGGTAGCGGCGTACGGCGCCGGATCATGTCTGATGCCTTTTCGGCCATCATGATCACGCAGGCGTTGATGTGAGCGGACACGAGATCGGGCATCGCCGACGCATCGACCACGCGCAGGCCCTCGACGCCGCGCACGCGCATCTCAGGATCGAGCACCGCGTCGGGCGTCGTTCCCATGGGGCAGGTGCCGGCCGGATGATGCGCAGTGATCAGCGTGTTGCGCAGCCACGCGTCGATCTCAGCATCGGTCTTAACCTTCTCGCCGGGTGAGAGTTCCTTGCCGCGATAGGGCTCAAGCGCCTTGTGATAGGCGAGCTCGCGCGCAAGCTTGAAGCCCTGCCGCAGCGTCGGCAGGTCGTTGGGCGCTGTCAGGAAATTGTAGAAGATGCGGGGCGGATCGCGCGGATCAGCCGAGCGCAGCGTGAGCTCCCCGCGGCTGTCCGGATGCAGAAGCGTCGGCCGGATGCCGTAGCCGTCGATGAAGGCAGGACAGAGCAGCGGAAACCACAGGTGCGGGTGATGCGACGTGCCGCGGAACATGAACTCGATGTCGGGCACCGCGAGCTCCGGCCGCGTCTTGACGAAGGCGTGCAATCCGCCCGGCACGACCGTTGCCGGTCCGCTGCCGTGGCAATACGCCAACAGCATGCTCATCGCCATGCGGTCGAAGCGCATCTCGCGGTGGAACACGCCGGGGCTCTTGCGATCGTAGGTCATGTAGGAGCCGATGTGGTCCTGCAGGTTTTTTCCGACCGGCAGATCGGCGATGCACGCGATCCCCATCTCACGCAGGTGCGTGGCGGGCCCGATGCCGGACAGCATCAGGAGCTGCGGCGAGTTGAAGGTGCCGCTGGCGACGACCACCTCGCGCGCTTCGGCGCGCTTGAGGTCACCTGAGTCCTTCACGTATTCGACGCCGGTCGCGCGCGTGCCCTGCATCAGCAGGCGCGTCGCATGGGCGCCGGTTTCGATCTTGAGGTTATGCCGGCCTTTGGCGGGGCGCAGATAGGCGCGCGCCGTTGACGAACGGCGCCCGTCGCGGATGGTGTATTGGCCGCGACCGAAACCTTCCTGCCGCTTGGCGTTGTAGTCCTCGGTGAATGGATAGCCCGACTGCTTCGCGGCATCGAGCCAGGCGTCGAAGATCGGATCGGGCGTGTTGGCGTATTGGGTGCCGAGCGGCCCCTCGCCGCCGCGCCAAGTGTTCGCACCCTTCTCCCAGGTCTCGGCGCGATTGAAGTAGGGCAGCACGTCGGCATAGGACCAGCCGCGCGCTCCTTTCTGCGCCCAGCGGTCGTAGTCGGCGCGGTTGCCGCGGGTGTACGCCATCACGTTGATCGACGACGAGCCGCCCAGCACCTTGCCGCGCATCGCCTCGATCCGGCGATTGTTGAGGTTAGGCTCCGGCTCGGTCTCGTAGCCCCAGTCGAACATCGCCTTGTCGTGCATCCGACCCATGCCGAGCGGGATCGAAATATAGGGATGCCAGTCTCGCGGCCCCGCTTCGAGCAGCAGCACGGTCGCGCCGCTGTCCTCGGTGAGCCGGTTGGCGAGCACGCAGCCGGCAGATCCCGCCCCTACAATGATGTAGTCGTACCCCGTCGTCACATCTGCCCCGCTTCGTTGTCACCAATCGCTTGTTGAATTATTCCGGTGATGATCTCACCCCCACCGTTTGTGAGCCGCGCAACGATAGTCGGCACGTCTGCGGTATTCAAGTTACCGGATTAGACGGTCGCAGCTTTGACGCAGGCGGACAGGCGGATAGAACTGGATTTCTCGCACCGCACCGTCCATCATGCCGGTCACGCCACGGGAATGCACTATGCTCATGATCCGACGCCGCTGGTTGCTCGCGACCTTGGCAGCTATCGCGACGCTCGGCGGCGCCTCCGCGCAGGACGTCGCAGCCTGGCGCGTGGAATGCACCGGCGACGGCAAGGCCCTGGACTGCCGCGCGGTGCAGCAACTCTTCCAGCGCGTTCAAAACCAGGGCGACCGTCTGCTGGTCGCGGTCCTGGTGCGCCGGCCGCCCGATGCCAAGACTGCACAGATGACCATGCAACTTCCGCTCGGCGTGAACCTGACCGAGGCGATTCGGGTTCGGGTGGACGGCGGCGCGCCCGAGCGTCAGCCGATCCAGACCTGCACCAATGTCGGGTGTTTCGTCTCGATGTCCGTGAACGACAAATTCCTGGCAGCCATGCGAACGGGCAAGGAGCTGAAGCTCACCGTGTACGACACTAACAAGAAGCCGGTCGAGATGTCGCTACCGCTGCTCGGCTTCGCCCTCGCCTATGATAAGGTGAAGTCGTAGCTGGCAAGGTAAGGTTGCCGTTGCCGTACGTCTGGTAGGCTCGACTTTCTCCTCCGCTCATTCCCGCGCAAGCGGGGATCCAGGAATTTCTTACTGGGTCCCCGCCTTCGCGGGGACGAGCGGCGAGGGCACCACTAGAGACTACTTCTTCTTCCCTTTGCGGGCGCCGCGCCCATTCGTGATCTGTCGGACGATCCACCGATCCATCACGCGCGCAATGTCGTCCGAGTTCTTCTCGAGCATCATCATGTGGCCGTTGCCGCGGATGCCGAGGTCGGCCAGCCGGATGAAATCGGTGGGCACGCCGGCCTGCCGCAAATAGGCGACGGTGCAGTGATCGTACGCCGCGTGGTAGGAGGCCTCGCTCATGACGACTGCGACCGGGACGTTGGCGAGGTTCTTGAGCTTGCGCGCCGGCTCCTTTTGCAGCCAGCAATGCGCGAGGTCGGGCCCGTCGGCCTTGTCCTGCCGCACGAATGACAACCGCTCGCCTTCGCCGAGCGGCGGATCGTAGCTGAGCGGCACTTCCCCGAGCCCGGAGAGCTTGTCGGTGGTACCGTCCTTGAACCAATCCGGCGCACCAATCGTCTGCAATGCCCGCACGGGCGGGCCGTTCGGTTCGACCGCGACGATCATCTTCACCAGATCGGGCCGCTTGTCGGCGACCGGCCATGCGAATGCGCCGGACTGCGAATGGATCATGAGGATCGACGGCCCGATCTTCTCCATCAACGCAATGATCGCCGGCGGGTTGATCTCCTGCTGCTTCGGGAAGCTCGCGATCGAGACTGCCTGCGCGGCATAGAACTGATCGAAATTAACGTCGCCCGGGCGTCCGGTGCCGGGCCACTGCGTATGCAGCTTCGCCTGCGGCCACATCGGGAAGCGCTCCGGAGCAACGAAGCGCTGCTCGACCTGATTGAGCCGCGCCGGCTGCACGTCGCCATAGACATGGTTCCAGTGCGCCGAGCGGCCGCGCGCCACCTGATCGACGATGTAAACGGCATATCCACGACGGACGAAATACTGCGCCCAGCCCTCGCGGCCGTCGGGCGTGCCGGTGAAATTGGTGCCAGTCTGGTTGCCGCCATGCACCATCACGATCGGATACGGCGAGCGCAGCCGCTGCGGGATCATGTACTCGACATACATGTGACCGACGATGGGATTCCCCTTCCCCTTGGGATCGACCTTGCCGCCGACATAGAAATAGCTCGCGCTCTTGAGCACCAGCGGCCCGCGCTGCTGCCGCGCTTCCGCGGCCGCCGGAGCCGCCAACATGCCCGCGAGAACCGTGATCGCGGCAGACCTCAATCCGACGCAGAGCGCCATTGTTTTGACGGTGTTCGTCATCGTTCTCCCTCCCGCAGCCGAACGTGTCGCCGGCGTCGTATTGTCGTTACGCGCCCGGTTCGAACCGGTAGCTCGCGCCCGTGCGCACGATAGTGCCGATGCCCGGAAAGTCGAGATGCGCACCGGCGACGCATAGCCGGTCTGCGGAAACCATATCGAAGGTGCGCTGACGCGTTTCCCGCGCCGCCTGCGGGTCGACGTCGTACTCGAACGCGGCCTCCGGCCGCGCCACCTGGATCGCCGGGATATGGACGACATCGCCCCAGATCAGCACGCTATCGCGGCCGGAATGGATGACCCAGCCTGTGTGACCGGGCGTATGGCCGGGCAGCAACATCGCCGATACGCCAGGCAGCGCCTCGCCGTCGTAGACGGTGCGCATGCGCTCGCGATAGGGCGCGGTGGCGTGGCGCGCCTTGCCGATGTTGCGGCGGATGCGCTCGGTCGTGGCCGAGGCGGGTTCGCGACCGAGCCAGAAATTCGCTTCCACCTCGTGCACGATCAACTCGGCATTGGGAAAGATTGCCGCGCCCGTGGCGTCGACCAGGCCCATGGCGTGATCCGGGTGGATGTGCGTGAGCAGAATGATGTCGATCGCTTCCGGCGGAACGCCCGCCTCACGCAACCGACTGGGCAATTGCCCAAGCTCGGGACCGACCGTCGGACCGCAGCCGGTATCGACCAGCGCCCATTTGCTCCCGAGCTTCAGGAGATAGCTGTTCACGGGCAGGAAGAACGGCGTGCCGCGCGGTTTGCCAAGCAGGCGCTGCGCCTCGGCGCGGTCGAATTCAATCAACGTGTCGAGCGTCGCCGGGAACGGCCCGTCGCTGAGCGCCGTCATGTCGATATCACCGATCTTTCGCCGCACCCGGACAGCCTCCCAAGCATGGAAACGATAGAGCAGTGTATCGTGGGGAGACCGCGCATGAAATCACCGACAGTCCGCATCGCCATTGCGGGCGCACGCGCGATCCTGCCGGTCAAGCGCGCCTTCGCGCAGGTTGCGGACTATCCGAGCCGCAACGTCACTGTCATCGCGCCGTCCGCGCCAGGCGGACTGTTCAGGCTGTTCGCACAGCTCATTGCCACCGAGCTGGAGCACCGGCTCCGACGGACTTTCGTGGTCGAGAACAAGCCCGGCACCTGATGCCGGTGGTGTCGTCGCTCCGGACGAGTTGAAGGCCTTCGTGCGATCCGAGACAATGCGCTTCGACAAGATCGTACGGCAGGCGGGTCTCGCCGGCTCGCAATAGCGATCAGATCTTCGCGATCTTGGCGTCCGCGATCACCTTGCGCCACTTGGCGACTTCGGCGCGCACATAAGCTGTGAAATCGGCCGAGGAATTGCCTTCCGCCTCGATGCCGGCCTGCAGCAGCTTGGCTTTCACGTCGGGCGAGTTCACGACCGCTGCGAATTCACGCTGCAACAGCTCCACGATCGGCTTGGGCGTTCCCGCCGGCACGAACACGCCGGTCATGGTCTCCGCCTCCTGCCCCTTGATGCCGAGCTCTTCGAGAGTCGGGATGTCGGGTAAAGCCGCGGAGCGCTTCTTGGTGGTGATCGCTAGCGCGCGCAGCTTTCCCTCCCGGATCAGGTTGACATAGTTGCCGAGCGCGGAGCAGGCGATCGGGGTATGACCGCCGAGCAGCGATGTGGTCATCGGGCCGCCGCCCCCGAACGGCACGGTGACGAACTGAAGCTTCAGCGCGTCCTTCAACATTTCGATCGAGAGCGACGGCGTGGTTCCGGTGCCGGGCGAGCCGACGCTGTGCTTGCCGGGCTCGCGTTTGAAAAGATCGATCAGCTCCTTCATGGTCTTGACCGGGTACTTTGCGTTCACCACCCATGAATTCGGCGTAGCGCCGGCCTTGGTCACGGGGATGAAGTCCTTGTCGATGTCGTAAGGAATCTGCTTGTAGAGGCTCGGGTTGACCACGATGCTCGAGGACGCCAGCAGAATGGTGTAGCCGTCGCCCGGCGACTGGGCCGCCTGACCCATGCCGAGATTGCCGCCGGCGCCGGGAACGTTCTCGATGAAGAACTGTTGGCCGAGCCTTTCTGAAAGACGCTGTGCAATGAGCCGCCCGGCAAGGTCGGTCACGCCACCAGCGCCGAACGGGACGATGATCTTTACCGGCTTGTTGGGATACTGCTGCGCAGACGCCGGCCAGGCCGCCGCTATCGCAATGAGCGCGATGAACCCGCGGATGATGGCTTTCATGGCATCCTCCCTGTCATTCTTGTGAAGACCATCATCGCGCCCACGACCAAGGGCGTAAATGGGCTATTCCGCCTCACCTCCAGCATCGGTTTGTCGCGCCCTGCGGCGCCTCATTCGATCCGCAGCCCGGCATCGCGCACCACCTTGCCCCACTTCGCCATCTCAACCTTGATGCGGGCGCCGAATTCCTCAGGCGTGTTGAGCACGGGAATGAAGCCGAGCGCCTCCAGGCGCGAGCGCACATCGGGCAGCTTGCCGATGACGGCGACCTCCCGGTTGAGACGCGCGACGATGTCCTTCGGCGCACCGGCCGGCATGACGAGTCCGGTCACCGTGTAGGCGTCCTGCTCGCGGACGCCGGCTTCGGTCATGGTCGGCACGTTTGGAAGCGCCGCGGGCCGCCGCGCCGCCAGCACCGCAAGCCCGCGCAGCTTGCCTTCCCGAATATTGGCGATTGCGGGCGGCAGCGCCGTGAAGCCGATCGGAGTATGACCAGCCAAGGTCGCATTGACCGCGAGCGCGGCGCTGGTGAAAGGCACCATCACCATGTCGAGCCCGAATGTCAGCTTGAGCAGTTCGGCGGAGAGATGCGGCGTCGACCCGGTCGATGGCTGCGCATAGCTGAACTTGCCGGGATTGGCCTTCACCAGATCGATCAGCTCCTTGACGGTCCCGGCGGCAACCGACGGATGCGCGAACAGGACGTTCGGCGATTCCGCGACCAGCGTGAGCGGCTGGAAGTCTTTGACCGGATCGTAGGGCACCTTGGCATAGAGCGACGGGTTGACCATGAAGCCGGTTGAGACGACCAGCAGCGTGTGGCCGTCGGCCGGGGCTTTCGCAGCGGTCGCGGTGCCGGTATTGCCGCCGGCGCCGGGAAGGTTCTCGACATAGACCTGCTGCTTCAAGCTCTCGGTCAGCCTCGCCGCCACGATGCGCGCGATCACGTCGGTCGGTCCGCCGGCTGCAAACGGCACGATGATGCGCACGGGCTTTGCGGGGTAGGTCTGTGCGAGTGCCGGGCCGGCGAATACCAGCACGACGAACAAGGCAAGTGTGCGAACGATTGCCGCCACGAGCTCCTCCCTGGACTTTTTGTTTATGGCGTCCATCATCGCGCCTGCGAGAGGGCGAGTAAATGGGTCAAGCTGTATCCATGTCCTGACGTTCCGGCGGAACCCGGCTGGCCAATGCGGTGGGTTTTGTGGTTATGGATTCACCGTGGGCTCGCGCCCGAAACGATGAGGGGTCAAGCAATGGCGGCCAAGAGGATCACGCGTCAAGATCTCCGTGAAGCGTCGGAGAAGTACAAGAACTGGGGCAAATGGGGGCCGAACGACGAGATCGGGACGCTCAACTACACGTCGCCGGACGACATCATCGCCGCCGCGCAACTGGTGAAGAAGGGCAAGGTGATCTCGCTTGCACTCAATTTCGACTACACAGGGCCGCAGGGTGCAAAAAGCAAATATCCGGCGATGGGCCGCACTAATCCGATCCACACCATGCTGCGCACCGGCACCGACGCCTATTCCGGCGTGCTCGACAAGCGCGGCATCCGCGCCGCCGACGATATGGTGACGATGCCTTTGCAATGCGGCACGCAGTGGGACGGCCTCGGCCATGTGTTCTATGAGAACTACATGTGGAACGGCTACGACTGCCGAGAGGTGACGTCGAACGGTGCGCAGAAGTGCGGGATCGAGAAGACCAAGAACAAGATGGTTGGCCGCGGCGTGCTGCTCGACGTAGCACGGTTTAAGGGCGTCGATTCCCTCGACGACGGCTACGGCGTCACCAATGACGATCTCTATGCCACGGCGAAAAAGCAGAACATCGCGCTCAAGCGCGGCGACTACGTCATCGTACGCACCGGCATGATGGAGCGTTGCCAGAAGGCGGGAAGCTGGGACGGCTATCCCGGCGGCGACGCGCCGGGCTTCGCGTTCGAAACGCTCGACTTCGTCAAGGACACCGAGCTCGCAGCGCTCGCCAGCGACACCTGGGGCTGCGAGGTGCGCCCGAACGAGAGCGAGGAAGGCATCAACCAGCCCTGGCACTGGATCACGATCCCGATCATGGGCATGACGATGGGCGAGATTTTCGAGCTCAAGGAACTGGCGGACGATTGCGCCGCCGACAAGACCTATGAATTCCTGTTCGTCGCGCCTGCCATCCCGATCACCGGCGCAGTTGGCTCGCCGATCAATCCGCTGGCGATTAAATAGAGCGCCTTTCGGAGACCCGCATGTTTGCGGCTAGCACCAGTCAGCTTAGAGTGCGGCACGGGGACAAGCATCATCGCGTCACGTTTGTCGAGCTGTTTTTTGACTTGGTGTTCGTCTTTGCCGTGACGCAGCTCTCGCACGGCCTGCTCAAACACCTGACGCCGCTTGGTGCCGTGCAGACTGGGCTTCTGATGCTCGGTGTCTGGTGGGTGTGGATCTACACCGCCTGGGTTACCAATTGGTGCGACCCTGACCGGCCGGCGGTGCGGCTGATGCTTGCGGCGTTGATGTTGGCCGGGCTCGTGCTGTCGTGTTCGATCCCCCGCGCGTTCGAAGATCGCGCGCTGCCGTTCGCGCTGGCTTACGTCTTCATGCAGCTCGGCAGGACGGCATTCATGCTGTGGGTGCTCAAGCGCCACGACCCGGCGAATTTCCGCAACTTCACGCGCATCTTCGTGTGGCTCGCCGCCGCGACCCCGTTCTGGCTTGCCGGTGCCTTCGCCGGCGCGACGATCGCCGCATTCGTGGTTTCGTTTCTCGGCAGCGTTGCCATGTGGGCGGTCTATTTCAACATCGGGGCGGAGCGCGCCAGCCATCGGATTGTGTCATCGGATGATCCCGGCCGCATCGCACGCAGCGGCTATACCTATCTTCACCTGTTGATCGTCGCTGGCATCATCGCGGTCGCAGTCGGCGATGAGCTGGTGCTGCATCATCCCGCCGGCCACGATGGACACACCGACTGGGCGACCGCCGCCGCCATCATCGGGGGCCCGCTGCTCTATCTGATCGGAAACGCGCTGTTCAAACGCCTGTCGGCACCCAATCTGCCACTGTCACATCTGGTTGGAATTGGGCTTCTGGCACTGCTCGCACCCACCGCAGCGACAACGACGCCGTTGATGCTTTCAGCCGGAGTGACCGTCATCCTGATTGTGGTTGCGGGCTGGGAGTGGTTGTCTCTCCGCAACGCGGTCGCGATCGCTAACCCTCCTTATTGACGGTATGCGCGGAATGATCCGCGCTTGATGGAGTCCAAGATGCTTGGCCACAATCGCAAAATGACCGGCGCCGAATGCCTCGCCGACATGCTCAAGGACTACGGCGTCACTCATGTGTTCATGGTGCCGGCGGTGCTGCGGCGCACGTTCGCCGAGATAGAGCGTCGCACGTCGATCGCGCGCATCCACACCCATGGCGAGAAATCCGCCGCCTACATGGCCGACGGCTATGCGCGCGCGTCGGGCAAGCCCGGCATTTGCATGGCGCAGGTGATCGGCGCGCTCAATCTTGCCGCCGGCCTGCGGGACGCATGGCTCGCGCATTCGCCGGTCATCGCCATGACCGGCGGCCGCGAGCCCAAGACCAAGTTCCGCAAAGTCTACCAGGAGATCGACGACATGCCGGCGTTCGAGCCGGTGACCAAGTTCAACGCCACCGTCGATGAGGTCGCGCGCTTCCCCGACATGGTGCGCCAAGCGTTCCGCGTCGCGACCACGGGCACGCCCGGTCCGGTGCATCTGCAGTTCCGCGGCAACGAAGGCCAGGTCGACGCCGAGGAAGCCGAGATGGAGCCGCTGGCCGAGGCTCGTTTTGCGCGCGTGCCGCCGTTCCGTCCCGGCCCCGACGATGCAAGCGTGCGCGCCGCGCTGGTTTGCCTCGAAAAGGCCGAGCGGCCGGTGATCGTTGCGGGCGGTGGCGTGCGCGCCTCGGGCGCGCAGGCGGAACTGGTCGCACTCGCAGAAGCGTTGCAGATCCCGATCGCGACCTCGCTCAACGGCAAGGATACGATCCCGGGCAATCATCCGCTGTCGGTTGGCGTGGTCGGCTCTTATTCACGTGAGAGCGCAAACCAGGTCGTCAACAAGGCCGATCTGGTCTGCTTCATCGGCACCGAGACCGGCGGCATGACCACGCATTTCTGGGCAGTGCCGCCGATCGGCACGCCGGCGATCCAGATCGACATCAACGCCGAAGCGCTCGGCCGCAACTATCCCCTGCAAGCCTGCATCAACGGCGACGCCAAGGTGACGCTCGCCCGCATGTTGGAGTATGCCGACCGCAAGAGCGCTGCGCGTCGCGATGCCTGGACGGCCGAGGTGCGTGCGGTCTGCCGCGACTGGCTGGTGAAGTACAAGCCCGCGCTCGAATCGGACGCAGTGCCGATCCGGCCCGAGCGCATCTGTCACGAACTGACGCGCCACGTGCCGGATGACGCCATCATTGTGGTCGACACCGGCCATGGCGGCATGTGGATGGGCGGATTCTTCGACCTCACCTCGCCGAAGCAGAGCTATATCCGCAGCGCCGGCCATCTCGGTTGGGCATTCTCGGCCGGGCTCGGCGCCAAATGCGCCTGCCCGAACCGGCCAGTGGTGACGTTCACCGGCGATGCCGGCTTCTGGTATCACATCGCCGAAATCGAAACGGCGGTGCGCTGGAAGATGAATTCGGTGACTGTCGTAAACAACAATTCCAGCGGCAACCAGTCGAAGCGCGGCTTCGATCGAGTCTATGGCGGCAGGCAGACCGAGCAGGCCTTGGAATTGTGGACCTACACCAAAGTCAACTTCGCGAAGATCGCCGAGGACATGGGCGCCGTCGGCATCCGTGTGGAGAAGCCTGCTGAACTTGGCCCGGCCATTCAGAAAGCGCTGCAGGCCGACCGTCCCGTCATCATCGATGTCGTCACCGATATCGATGCGCTGGCGCCGCTGGCGGTGAGTTGATGATCTCGTGTCCCGGGCGCTGCGCGGCACGAAGTGACGCGCTGCAGACCCGGGACCCCGGTTACTTGGAAGCAAGCTGGGTCCCGGCTCGCGCTCCGCGCGTCCGGGACACGAGAGTTCACATCCTGAAAATCCCGAACCGCGTCCGCGCCGGCGCCGGCGCATTCATGCTCACGGCCAGCGCGTGGCCGAGCACCGACCGCGTGTCGGCCGGATCGATCACACCGTCGTCCCACAGCCGCGCGGTGGCGTAATAGGCATTGCCCTGCTTTTCGTATTGCGCGCGGATTGGCGCCTTGAACGCGGCGTCGTCATCCGCGCTCCACTTGCCGCCTTTCGCTTCCACCGCCTCCTGACGGATGATCGCGAGCACGCTCGCCGCCTGCTCGCCGCCCATGACAGAGATGCGCGCGTTCGGCCACATCCACAGGAACCGCGGATTGTAGGCGCGGCCTGCCATGCCGTAGTTGCCGGCGCCGTAGCTGCCGCCGATGATGACCGTGTATTTCGGCACGTTCGTGGTCGCCACCGCGGTGACGAGCTTGGCGCCGTCCTTGGCGATGCCCTGCGCCTCGGCCTTCCGGCCGACCATGAAGCCGGCGATGTTCTGCAGGAACACCAGCGGGATGTTGCGCTGGCTCGCCAGCTCGATGAAATGCGTGCCCTTGAGCGCGCTCTCTGAGAACAGGATTCCATTGTTGGCAAGGATGCCGACTGGGAAGCCATGGATGTGCGCGAAGCCGCAGATGAGAGTCGTGCCGTAGTGCTGCTTGAACTCCTCGAACTCGGAGCCGTCGACCATGCGGGCGATGATCTCGCGCACGTCGTAGACCAGGCGCGGGTTCGCCGGCACGATGCCGTAGATGTCATCGGCCGGATAAAGCGGATCGCGCGGTGCGCGCAGCGCCAGCCATGGGTGTCGCATGGAATTGAGATTGCCGACCAGCCGCCGCACGATCTCGATCGCATGGGCGTCGTTCTCGGCCAGATAGTCGGTGACGCCGGACTGGCGGCTGTGCACATCGGCACCGCCGAGTTCTTCCGCGGTCACCACCTCGCCGATCGCGGCCTTCACCAGCGGCGGACCGCCGAGAAAGATGGTGCCCTGGTTCTTGACGATCACGGCCTCATCCGACATCGCCGGGACATAGGCGCCGCCGGCCGTGCAGGAGCCGAGCACCGCGGCGATCTGCGGAATGCCCGCCGCCGACAGCTGCGCCTGGTTGTAGAAGATGCGGCCGAAGTGGTCGCGATCGGGGAAAATCTCGTCCTGTAAAGGCAGGAACGCGCCGCCGGAATCGACCAGGTAGATGCACGGCAGATGGTTGTCGCGCGCGATCTCCTGCGCGCGCAGGTGCTTCTTCACGGTGACGGGATAATAGGTGCCGCCCTTGATCGTGGCGTCATTGGCGACGATGACGCAGTCGCGCCCGCTCACCTGGCCGATGCCGGTGACGATGCCGGCCGACGCGACGTCGCCGCCATACATGTCGTGCGCCGCCAGCGCCGAAAGCTCCAGGAACGGACTGCCCGGGTCAAGCAGCGCAGCGATGCGGTCGCGCACCAAAAGCTTTCCGCGCTTGGTGTGGCGCGCCCGCGCTTCGTCTGAGCCGCCGCGCGTCGCCTTGGCGAGCTTGTCGTGCAAGTCATCGACCGCACGGCGCATCGCGTCGGCATTGCGCGCAAAATCCGGCGTCTTGCCGTCGATTGTCGAAAGCAGAACGGCCATTGGTGCCTTATCGTATACGTCGATCCGTCATCCTGAGGTGCTCGCGTAGCGAGCCTCGAAGGATGAACGGCCACCGACTTGCCGCAACATCCGGGCCGTCGCCCTTCGAGGCCCTCGCTACGCTCGGGCGCCTCAGGGTGACGGATTGAGGTGTTTGCCTTGCAGCAACATGATTAGCCTTTGTTGAAGAGCTCGCGCCCGATCAGCATCCGGCGGATTTCACTGGTGCCGGCGCCGATCTCATAGAGTTTCGCGTCGCGCAGGAAGCGCCCCGTGGGATTTTCGTTAACGTAACCTGAGCCGCCGAGAAGCTGGATCGCATCAAGCGCGACACGGGTGGCGTTCTCGGCGGCATAAAGGATCGCGCCGGCGGCGTCCTCGCGGGTGGTCTGGCCGCGGTCGCAAGCTTTCGCGACCGAATAGACATAGGCGCGGCTCGCGTTCATCGCGACATACATGTCGGCGAGCTTGCCCTGTACCAATTCGAACTCGCCGATCGGCTTGCCGAACTGCTTGCGCTCGCGCACATAGGGCACGCAGATGTCCAGGCATGCCTGCATGATGCCGAGCGGCCCGGCGGCAAGCACGACGCGCTCGTAGTCGAGACCGGACATCAGGATGTTGACGCCGCTGCCGACGCTGCCGAGCACGTTGTCGGCCGGCACCTCGCAGTCGGCAAATACCAGCTCGCAGGTATCGGAGCCGCGCATACCAAGCTTGTCGAGTTTTTGGGCGGTGGAGAAACCTTTGAATCCTTTCTCGACCAGGAATGCAGTGATGCCGCGCGCGCCCACCGCCGGATCGGTCTTGGCATAGACCACCAGCGTCTCGGCATGCGGGCCGTTGGTGATCCACATCTTGCTGCCGTTGAGGATATAGCCGTCACCCGCGTTGTCGGCCCGCGTCGTCATCGAGATAACATCAGAGCCCGCGCCCACCTCCGACATCGCCAGCGCGCCGATGTGCTCGCCGGAGATGAGTTTCGGCAGGTACTTGCGCTTCTGCGCCTCGGTGCCGTGGCGGCGGATCTGGTTGACGCAGAGATTGGAATGCGCGCCGTAGGAGAGCCCGACCGAGCCGGACGCGCGCGAAATCTCCTCCATCGCCACGCAGTGCTCGAGATAGCCGAGACCTGCTCCGCCCCACTCTTCCTCGACAGTGATGCCGTGCACCCCAAGCTTGCCGAGCTCGGGCCAAAGATCGCGTGGAAAGGCGTTGTCGCGGTCGATCGCCTCTGCACGCGGTGCGATCTTGGCGGCAGCGAAGGAGCGCACGCTCTCGCGCAACAGGTCGGCGGTCTCGCCGAGGCCGAAATCAAGACCGGTATTGCCGCGCATTCGCGAATCCCTGCGGGAACGATTTGCGCCGATATGATATGACATGGCGCCAACAACGGACCAGTGCCGCCGATTTAAAGTTCCTACAGCAGTTACCGCAAACTCGACCAGGAACTTCAAATCGAAAAGCTTGCTAGTGTCCCGATTCCGAAGTTCGTACCATTTCGCGGCGCCCTCTTATACGAACTTCGGAATCGAAGGACACTAGCAGCTCATTGAATCTATTGTGGCTTTGGTTCAGAAGTCCGCATGTCGGATTCGCCGCGAGAATGATGCGGACTTCTGAACCGCCACACTAGTGCCCCTGTGCTTCCGAAGTTCGTCTCAGAGGGCGCCGCGATGTAGCACGAACTTCGGAAGCGGGGCACTAGAGCAATGGACGATCAGGCGACTCTCAGGGTCATCTCCGGCGTCGGCGCCAAGGGCCCAGCCTGCTTCCTTCTGGAGGCACAGGGCAAGCGGCTGATGCTCGACATCGGTTGCGGCCCGCAACCGGGTCTATGGCCGAACGTGGACGACGTCGGGCGCATCGATGCACTCGTGCTGAGCCACAGCCACAAGGATCACATCGGCGGGCTGTCGCTGTTGCCGAAGATCGGGAATCCGCCGATCTTCGCGACCGAGATCACGGCGAAGAAATTGCCCGATGGTATCAAGGTCCATGCCTTGCCGATCCAGGGCCGCGGCGACGTGCTCGGCATGCCGGTCGATACCGGGCGCAACGGCCATGCACCCGGCGGCATCTGGATGCGCTTCCATGGCGGCACGGGTCTTCTCTACACCGGCGACTATTCGACGGAGTCGGCGCTCTACGCCTTCGACATGCCGCCGAAGTCGCGCACGGTCCTGCTCGACTCGTCCTATGGCGACGACGATACGCCGCTCGCCGAACGGCAAAACGCGCTCGCGCCCTATTTCACGGGCGACGTGCTCTTGCCGGCGCCGGCCGACGGCCGCGCGCCCGACATTGCGCTCGGCCTTTACCGTGCCGGCAAAACGGTCCGCCTCGACGATACGACGCGGGAGGCCATCGTGGACCTGGTCGGGCCGGCGCGCGGCTATCTGCGCGGCGATCTCGAAACCGAGCTGGCCGAGCTTGTGGACGCGGCGTTGCCGCCGGGCGACATGTCCGGCGCGACCTTCTCGACACCGGCTGACGGCAGCAACGGCGAAACCGCGAAACTGATCGCGCAGTGGGAGCACACGCTGCAGCCCGCGATCGTCTTCACAGGCTACATCCCGCCCGGCACGCCCGCCGACCGGTTGGTCAAGAGCGGCCGCGCCAAATTCCTGCGCTGGAACGTGCACCCGCGACTGTCGGACAACATCGCACTGGTGCGCAGCACGGGTGCTACGACCGTGATTCCCGCGTTCTGCGACAGCAAGGTCCTGCCAGCACTGCAAGCCGCGCTCAAGCCGGCCAACGTGACGATGGATCAGCTGGTGACGTTGGCGTGAGTGTTGTGCGCGCCGGTGCCACGATGTCCCCTCTCCCCGCATAGCCCGTCGAAGACGGGCGTGAACGCCCTTTCGCTGCGGGGGAGGGTTAGGGAGGGGGCATGCGAGCACTGCACGAGCAAGTCCACCCTCTCCCTACCCCTCTCCCGCAAGCGGGAGAGGGAGCACACCAAGTTCGCGGCGCTGTTGTGCATCATTACTTCGCGCGCAGCTTCTCCGTCGCGTCCTTATCGATCACGAACGTCTCTGGATCGACCATGACGCCATAATGCTCGGCCGCGACCTTCGGCGACACATAGCCCTGCCGCACATCCTCCGCGACCAGCTCGGCCGGGCGCTCATGCGGGTCGCCATAGCCGCCACCGCCGCCGGAGCGGATGCGATAAGCGTCGCCCGGGCGCAGCGGCGTCGTGAACACCTTGCCGTTGGGGAAGTCGCTCTTCCAGACGCCGTCGCGGCGCAGCCCGACCGAGTTGCCGGTGCCGTGGAGCCCGCCTTCAAGGCCCCACGGCCGACAATGGGCGCGTTCGATCTGGGTGTTGAACACCATGTTGGTGCGCGCGCGCACCACGCGCTCGACGCCGAGGCCGCCGCGGTAACGGCCGGCGCCACCGGAATCCGGCAGCAGCGCATAACGCTCGACCACGAGCGGGAATTTCGCTTCCGACTGCTCGTTCGGCGAATTGTGGGTGTCGCCGTCGTTCATCGATACGGTGCCGCCGACGCCGTCTTCGCTGCGCTTGGCGCCCCAGCCGCCGCCGAGCGGACCGAAATTGGCGATGAAGAATTCCGAGGTGCGCGGGTTGATCCCGTGCAGATGCGACAACACCAGATCGGCATGATGGCCGGCAATGACGCGGTCCGGGATCGCCTTCGACAGCGCCTTGAACACGGTATCGATGATGGTCATCGGATAGGTCATCCAATAGCGCATCGGCGCCGGCCGCGTGGCGCTCACCACGCGGCCGGGCGGCACGATGACCTTGAGGCTGCGGAACGAGCCGTCATTGATCGGGTAGTCGGACGGCGAGGTCAGGCACTTGTAGGCGACCTGCGAGCAGGCATAGCCGGTGGTGATGCCGGAATTGTAGAAGCCCCTCACCTGCTTCGAGACCTCGGAGAGATCGATCGTCATCTCCTCGCCCTTGACGATGACGCGCACCTTGATCGGGATCGGCTTACCGACCTCGATGCCATCGTCGTCCATATAGGATTCCGCCTCATAGACGCCGTCGGGAATCGAGCGCGTGCGCTCGCGCGCCATCGCCTCGGCATTGTCCATGATCGCGGCGATGGCATCGGCGACGGCGTCCTGGCCGTAGCGCTCGATGAGCTGGAGGAAGCGCCGCTCACCGGTCTTCACCGCTGTCACCTGCGCGCGCAGGTCGCCCATGGCGCGGGTCGGGATGCGCACGTTCTGGCGGATCATCGCGGTGAGCGTCTCGTTCACCTGGCCCTGATCGGAGAGCTTCATGATCGGGATCTGCAGGCCTTCCTGGAAGATCTCGGTGCTCATCCCGCCGAGCTGCCCGCCGATGTCGAGCCAGTGCGCCATGCAGCACGAGAAGCCGACGAGCTTGCGCTTATGGAAGATCGGCAGCGTCAACGTTACGTGATTGAGGTGGCTGCCGGTGAGATAGGCGTCGTTGGTAACGTAGATGTCGCCAGGCTTCATGGTCTCCCGGCCGAAATGCCTGATCTTCGCTTTCACCGTCTCCGACATGCCGCGGATGAACATCGGCAACCCGATGCCGATCGACACGGTCTCGCCTTCGCGCGTAAACAGGCCGGTCGTGAAGTCGAGCGCCTCATAAATGATGATGTTGTAGGCGGTGCGCATGAGGTTGGTCTTCATTTCCTCGGTCACGGCAATGACGCCGTTGCGCACGATCTCCGTCACCACGGGATCGG
>WHTP01000044.1 GCA_009377695.1 Hyphomicrobiales bacterium
CATTCGCATCCCTTCTCAGCGGGCGACTTTGCGAATGTTAGAATCAAAGGACCACTAGCAAATATAAGCTGCTAGTGGAGTTTTGGATTTGACATTCGCTTTGGGAGTCTGCGGTCAACGGGGTAGCGAATGTCAAATCCGCTCCACTAGTGCCGCTTGCGCCAGCCCTTGACCCGTCACCCTGAGGTGCGAGCCATAGCGCGTTTACGCGTGTCTTCGACGCGCTATGGCGAGCCTCGAAGGGCGACGGCCCAGCTGTTGCAACACCGCGGCCGTCCATCCTTCGAGGGCGGCTTCGCCACCACCTCAGGATGACGGATCAAAATTGCAAACCGTGGATAGATGGATCATGACCCCCACCGAAGAAGCCAACCTGCGTCTCGCCTACGAGCACTTCGAAGCCGAGAGCGCGCACGACACCGAGCGTACGCTCAAGACCTTGTCCGACGACGTGATGTATCGCGTGGTGGCGTCCGGTGACGTGGTCTATGGCAAGGAGGCGGTGGCGAAATATTACGACGTCTGGTGGACGGCGTTCCCCGACGTCAATATCGAGATCAAGCGCATCGTCGCGACGGGCGAATGGGTGTTCGCGGAGAATTTTGTCACGGCCACCCATCTCGGTCCCTGGCTCGGGATGGCGCCGACCGGCAAGAAGGTCGTTCAACACCTGTGCGCAGTGATCCGCTGCCGCGACGGGCTGATGACCGAGGAGTCGGTCTATTACGACCAGCTCGAACGGCTGCGCCAGCTCGGCTCGGACTTCACGCTCGACGGCCGCAAGATCAACGTGCCGCCGTGGAAGGACCCACCGAAGGTTCCGTGAGGTTCTCGTGCCGGTGCTGCGAACCCGCCATCCTTCCTGGAGCCGTAGGGTCGGCCGCCGAAGCGGAGCAACGTCGGAGCGGGGTGAACACGGGGCGCGAGAAATTCACCCCGATTCCGCTCGCCATAGCGCGTCGAAGACGCGCGTAAACGCGCCGACTTCAATTAATCTCGATCCCCGCCGCCTTCACCAGCGCTGCGTTGAGCTCGATCTCCTTGCGTACAAAATCGTCGAACTGCGCCAGCGACATTGGCATCGGTTCGGCGCCAGCCTTCTCAAGCCGGGCGATAACGGCCGGATTCTTCAGCGCCTTGATCGTTTCCTCGTGCAATCGCGCGACGACCGCGGCGGGCGTCTTCACCGGCAGGAACATGCCCATCCAGAAATTGAATTCGGAATTGGGATAGCCGGCCTCGATCGTCGTCGGCACGTTGGGCAACGCCTTGGCGCGCGATGCGCTTGATACGGCGAGCGCGTCGACCTTTTTGCCTGCGATCAGGCCGCGCGCCGGCGGCAGTGGCACGAAATAGAAATCGACGCGTCCGGCCATGACCTCGGTGAGTGCCTCCGGGCCACCCTTGAATGGGATGTGCTGTGCCTTGGTGTCCGCCGCCAGCATGAGCCGCGCGGCATTGAGATGCGCGCTCGAGCCGGCGCCCGCGGAGGCATAGTTCAGCGAGCCCTGTTTGGCACGGGCGGCCTCGATCATGTGTTTGACCGATTTGTATTTGCCCGGCGCCGTCACCAGCACGTTCGGCACGTTGGCGAGCGCGGTGATCGCGGCGAAATCCTTGCGCGCGTTGTAACCGGGGTTGGCGTAGGTGGTCGCGGTCACGGCGTAGGTGCTCGAGTGCACCAGGATGGTGTGGCCGTCGGGATCGGCCTTCGCAACCAGGCCGACGCCGAGCGTGCCGCCGGCGCCGCCGCGGTTCTCGACGACCACCGGCTGGCCGATCTGGCTCGACACCTGCTCCATCACCGCCCGCGCGACGATATCGACGGCGCTGCCGGCGGTGAACGGAACGATCACGCGCAATGGCTTGGTCGGCCAAGTTTGGGCCGTCGCCGGGCTGAGACCGGCCAAGAAACCGGCCAGCATCATGCCCATCGCAAGCAGAGATCGAACCATGCGCTTCTCCCTGATTTATCGTTGGTCGTCACTTTAGAGCATGATCCCGAAACGGGGGAACTGATTTTCGGAAAGGATCATGCCCCAACAGGGAGCGAAACGTCGCGGGCCGAGCGCAATCCTTCCGGCTGGGCGATTGCGGTCGCAGTCTTCGTCCGCTCGTCCTCGCGAATGCAGGGCCTAACTCAGACCGCCACCTTCTGCAGGAAGCCTTCGACTTCGTCGCGCAGATTGGCGGCCGCGGTTTCGACCGCCTGCGAGGCCGCGAGCACGGTCTCGGCCGAGCCGCGGGTTTCGGTGGCGCCGCCGGTCACGTCGCTGAGCACGGCGACGATTTCCTTGGCGCTCTGCGCCGCGCTGATCACGTTCTGCGAAATCTCGCCGGTGGCGGCCTGCTGCTGGTGCACCGAAGCCGCGGCAGCCGAGGTATAGCTGCTGATCTCCTTCATGCGCTCCGCGATCCGCTTGATCGCGTCGACGGCGGCGCCGGTCGAGATCTGGACAGCGGCGATCTGGCCGGAGATTTCCTCGGTCGCCTTACCGGTCTGCACCGCCAGCGACTTCACCTCCGAGGCCACCACCGCAAAGCCGCGGCCAGCCTCGCCGGCGCGCGCGGCTTCGATCGTGGCGTTCAGTGCGAGCAGGTTGGTCTGCCCGGCGACGTCCTGGATCAGCTTGACCACGTCGCCGATCTTCTGAGCCGATTGCGCGAGCGATCCGATTTGCGCGTTGGTCGATGCGGCCTCGCCGACGGCGGTGCTGACCACGCTGTTGGTTTGCTCAAGTTGCCGGCTGATCTCCGCGATCGAGGCCGACAACTCCTCGGCGGCGCCGGCGGCGATCTCGACGTTCATCGACGCTTCGTTCGAGGTGCCGACGGCGCCTTCTGCGCGTTGCGAGGTTCGGCTTGAGGTCGCAAACAGCATGGCTGCGGTGGAGCGCATCGCCATGGCGTGCTCGCCGACCGTTTTCAGCATGGTCTCGACGCGCGGGCGGAACACGGCGATCGCGGCCTCCATGGCGGCGCGCCGGTGCTCCTGCGCGGCCATCAGGTCGCGCTCCTGGTCGTGCCGCTGCTGTTCGGAAATATCGTCGTGTGTGGAAACCCAGCCGCCGCCCGGAATCGGCCGGTTGGAAATCGAGATGGGACGGCCTCGTACCTCGCGGATACTGTTGAATGCCTTGCCTTCGCGCAGGCGCTGCCGGGCGTCCGATATGTATTCGTCGATGTCCTGGGGAAATGTGCCGCTCGCCTTGCGCGCTTGCAGGAGTTCTCGCAATGAACAGCCGGGATACGCTTGCTTGCGCGTGAGACCGTACATTTCGAGATAGGGCTGATTGCAAAGGATCAGCCGTTCCGACTCGTCGAACATGCAGAGGCCTTGCGTCATGTTGTCGAGTGCGGCTGCCAGACGCGTATTCCGCTCCCGGAATCGCCGATCTGATAGCGCGCCAATGAAGCTGACGCCCAGCACCACCGCGGCGAGGCTGACCAGCACCATTGACAGCCAGTCCGGCGACAAGGAACCGGCGCTCAGCATGTGCAGTGGATCCGGCGTGATCTCAACAGCATCCATCGCCGTGAAGTGCAGAAGGGCGACGGCGAGCGTCAGCAACAGCGCAGCGCCGGCGGTTGCGGCGCCGGAGTGCCGGTCAACGGCGAGTGTCACCGCCATCATCGCGAGCACGACCCCGAGGAGGATCGATGCGGCCATAAGCGTCGGCGACCACGCGATATGGCCCGGGACATCGAGCGCCCACATGCCGATGAAGTGCATGATGGCGACACCGCCGCCGACGATCGCGCCGCCTGCGGGCGGCGCCCACCACCGGGGGTTCGAGACCCCGACGCCGACGCCCAACGACGTCACCACGACTGCCGCCAGCAGCGAGAGGACCGTCAGGCCGACGTCGTAACCGAGCGGGACACCCGGGCGACAGGACAACATGGCGATGAAATGCGTCGCCCAGATGCCAAAGCCGACCGCGCCACCCGCGGTGACGATCCACCACCAGCGCGTCCGCCCACTGGTCACACAGGCGCGGTGAATCAGCCGGACGGCAACAAGGCTGGCGCACAGGCAGACCAACGCCGCGATCGCAACGAGTCGCCAATCGTGCTCGTAGACGAGACAATTGAAGACACGAAACATGCCGGCCGCCCACTCCTGTGAGGGCAACAGATTAACGCGAATGCATTTTTTTATGGTAAACGACGGTTTAACGGTTGATGAATTCCTAACGGCTATGGGCGACAAATATCTTTGATGCCCTTCCGGCCGCTTAGCCTTCCTGAAAGGCGCGCTCTCGCCCACTGCGGATCGACGGCAGCGCCACGATGACCAGCAGGATCGCCGCGGCGATCAACAGGCCGAGCGCGATCGGCCGGTTGACGAAGATCATCGGATCGCCGCCGGAAATGCGCATGGCGCGGCGCAGATTGTCTTCCATCAGGGGCCCGAGCACGAATCCGAGGATCATTGGCGCCGGCTCGCAATCGAGCCGCACGAAGATGTAGCCGAGCACGCCGAACATGGCTGCGAGGATCACTGCAAAGGTGCTGTTGGAGATCGTGTACACGCCAATGGCACAGAAGAGGAGAACGGCGAGGTAGAGAAATCGGTACGGCACCTTGAGCAACTGCACCCATATGCCGATCAGTGGCAGGTTGATGACGAGCAGCATCAGGTTGCC
This sequence comes from Hyphomicrobiales bacterium, assembly GCA_009377695.1. Taxonomy (GTDB): domain Bacteria; phylum Pseudomonadota; class Alphaproteobacteria; order Rhizobiales; family Xanthobacteraceae; genus VAZQ01. Next base: position 4,650 of record WHTP01000044.1, read on the forward strand.
GATCCACATCGAGGCGACCATGCCCCAGAACAAAGTCGGGCGTTCGGTCATGACCTGCGGGCCCGGCTGGATGCCGTGGATCATCATGGCGCCGATCATCAAAGCCATTACGGCGTTGCCGGGCAGGCCCAGCGTGAGCATTGGGATGAACGAGGTCTGCGCGCCGGCGTTGTTGGCGGCTTCCGGTCCGGCGACACCCTCGATCGCGCCCTTACCGAAGCGCGAGGGATCGCGTGCGACTTTCTTTTCCATCACGTAGGCGCCGAACGAGGAGAGCGTTGCGCCGCCGCCGGGCAGGACGCCGAGCAGCGCGCCTAGCGCCGTGCCGCGCAGCGCCGCTGGCCACGCGAGGGAGATCTCGTCGCGCGTCGGCATCAGCCGCGTGATGCGCTTTGCCAGGAGCGACCGGCTCTGGCCGCCGCGCGTCAGGTTGGCGATGATTTCGCCGACACCGAACACGCCGATCGCTAGCACCGAGAACTCGATGCCGTCGGAGAGCTTGACGAAATCGAAGGTGAATCGCTGCGCCGCGGTCTGGCCGTCGGTGCCGACGAGGCCAAGCAGCAGCCCGAGCACGATCATGGCGATCGCCTTCACCACCGAGCCATGCGCCAGCACCACGGCCGCGATCAGTCCGAGCAGCATGAGCGCAAAATATTCCGGCGCGCCGAATGACTGCCCCACAAGGGCCAGAGGAGGCGCCAGCATGGCGATCATCGCGGTCGCCACCGTGCCGGCGAAGAACGAGGCCAGCGCCGCGGTCGCGAGTGCCGCGCCGGCGCGCCCATTTCGCGCCATCTGGTGGCCGTCGATGCAGGTCACCACCGACGAGGTCTCGCCCGGCAGGTTCACCAGGATCGCCGAGGTCGAACCGCCATATTGCGCGCCGTAGAAGATGCCGGCCAGCATGATCAGGCCGGACACCGGCTCGAGATGGAAGGTGAGCGGCAACAGCATCGCGATGGTGGCGATTGGCCCGATGCCGGGCAGCACACCGATCAATGTGCCGATCAGTGCGCCCGTCAGCGCGAAGCCCAGATTGGCCGGCGTCAGCGCGACGGCAAAGCCGGTGCCGAGGTTGGCGAGGAAGTGTTCCATTGCTCACCAGTCCGGCCACAGCGGGATCGGCAAGCCGAGCCCGGCGATGAAGATCGCCCAGGTCAGTACGCTCAAGCCTACGGCGGCAGCGAGCGTCTCCGAGGCCTTGAGTTCGCGCGTGGCGAAGCGTGCGATCGCGACCAGCACCAGGATCGAGAGCACGAGGCCAAGCGTTTCAAGCGCGAGGGCAAATGCGATGAGGCTCACAGTCACTGCGACAACTGGACGGAGCTTCGCGAGTTCGTCGTCATCCGGAGATCGTTCGCGTGGTGGTCGCGGCGGCTCGGTTTCGAGCACGCCCTGCACCAGGACGATCGCGCCGAGCCCCATGAGCAGCCAGCACAACAGACGCGGCACATAGCCGGTGCCCATGCGCAGCGTGGTGCCGATGGGATAATTGCGCGATACCCATAATCCGAACGCGGCGATGGCGATGAACATCAGCCCCGACAGCACATTCTTGCGTCGAAACATGTGCAGGAGCGGGTGTTCCTGCGCTGATGGCGGGCCATCGGTCGTCATTGGCGTGCCCTGATCTCAAGGCGTCATTGCCGGGCTTGACCCGGCAATCCATCATGCAAAGAGGATGGATGCCCGGGTCAAGCCCGGGCATGACGGCGGTGGGACAAATCTCATTCCGTCTCGATCTTCACCGCACTCGTAATCGTCTTCCAGGCCTTGATCTCGTTTGCGAGCCAGGTGCGCGCGTCATCCAGCGACTTCGAGGGCGCGATGATGAAGCCCTGCTTGGTCAGCGCGGTCTTGCCCGCGCCCGTCTCCAGCGCCGCAACCGCGGCGCGATGCAAGGCTTCGAGCACGGGCCGCGGCGTCGCCGCCGGTGCGAACATCGCGTTCCAGGCGATGGTGCCGACGTCGCCGAAGCCCACCTCCTTCATGGTCGGCACGTCAGGATGGTCCGGGAGCCGCGTCGGACTGACCACCGCGATCGGCCGAAGCTTGCCGGCCCTGATTTGCGCCGCGGTCGAGGCGACGTTGAGGAATGCCACCTGCACGTCGCCGGTCACCATGTCATTGATGATGCCGGAGGCGCCCTGCTTATTGTGGATGGGGACCACGTCGAGATTGCCCGCGCGCTTGGCGAAAAACGCCATGTCGTAGTGCGGATAGCTGGCGGCGCCGACGGTGCCGTAGCGCAGCTTGCCGGGGTTCTTCTTGGCGTAGGCGATCAGCCCGGGAACGTCCTTCACCGCGAAATTGTTGGTCGCAACCACCAGGAATGCCGGTATGTCGATCAGATTGGTCACCGGCACGACGTCGCGGGCGTAGTTCACCTTCAGCCGCTTTGGGACGATGACCGGCGTAATCGCATTGGTCGAGACATTGCCGACCATCAGCGTGTAGCCGTCCGGCCGCGCATTCGTCATCTCCTGGATCGCGACGATGCCGAAGGCGCCGGGCTTGTTCTCGACGACGAACGACTGGCCGAGGCTCTGCCGCATCTGCTCGGCGACGATACGCGTGACGATGTCAGTGGCGCCGCCCGGACCGTACGGCACGACGATCTTCACCGGCTTGACCGGGAATTTGTCCTGTGCCCAAGAACCGCTTGATGCAGCGGCGCCAAGCGCAAAGCACGACAGCGCGGCGATGATCCAACCCGTTCGTTTCATACTGTCCTCCCCCTGATCGTTACGCTTTCATCCCGTGCAGGCCATGCGAGGCGTCCTTCACCGTGAAGAACACCACGTCGGCATCCGGCGTCGCCTTCGCCGAATGCACGATGTTCGACGGCACATAGACCACGGAGCCCGGCTTCGCCTCGACGTCGTCGTCGCCGATCCTGGCCTTGAAGGTTCCTTCGAGGATGTAGATCCACTGCTCGTTGGGATGCGAATGCGGCTCCGCGCCGGTACCGGCGGGCATGCGCATGAGTGCGACGATCATGCGATCGCCTTCGACCACGCCGCCTTCGACGCTCGAATAGTCGGGACCGCCCTTGATGTGATTGACCCTGCCGAGATCGAAGACGTATTCGCCTGGCCCTGCGCGCTTGGCGCCGGGCGTGCGCGCAGCCGCCTGTGCGGACATCGCGTTTCTCCCTCGATTGTTTCTCCCCGGGGGATCGTAGTGGGGCTTCGCCCAACTCGCTAGCGCTTTCCCGCAGGATATTTTAACCATCGTTCCGCCATGGTGGTGCGCCACGGCTTTTCCGATTTCCGGGGGAATTCGAGCCACATGACGTCTGGTTTGCCGAACGCGGTGCGAGCGGGCGTGGGCGTGCTCGCGGCGGCCATGGTGGTGGCCTGCGCCGGCGACCGCGATCCGCCGGCGATCGGCGAGCCGACGTTCTATCGCAGCATGGCCTCGGCCGGCGCGCAGGTGGATGCCGGCGCTGCCGCCTCAATGATCTCCGGCTACCGCAAGAACAACGGTCTCGGCGCGGTCGCGGTCGATCCGGCGCTGATGAAATTGGCGGCCGAACATGCCAAGGTCATGGCCTCACGCGACAAGCTCGACCATCACGTCGGCCGCAGCTTCAGCCAGCGGGTCGCGGGCTCCGGCTACGACGCCAAGGCCGCCTACGAGAATATCGGCGCCGGCTACCACACGCTCGCGGAGGCGTTCTCCGGCTGGCGCGGTTCGCCCGGCCACCGCACCAACATGCTCCAGCGCAACGTGACTCATATCGGCATCGCCACCGCCTATGCGCCGCGCTCGAAATACAAAGTGTTCTGGGCGCTGGTGTTGGCCTCGCCCGACGACCGGAAGCGGTGATGCCAACTTGCAGGCTTGTCTCGACCTCATGGTGAGGACGCGCGTGAGCGCCGCCCTCGGACCATTGGGGCCGTCCCATCCTTCGAGACACTCGCAACGCAATCACAGTGTACGCAGATTGCGTAGACTTATCTGCGATGCTCGTTCCTCAGGACGAGGGCGGAGAAGGAGCCAGAGATTATCTAGTTCAACGCCGGACCAGGCTTGCCGGCATCGTCGTCGCGGCCGAACACGCCGGGGATGCGGCGCGCGAGAATGCGCCGGTAGCGCGGCCGCGATTTGAGCAAGCCGTAGCGGCGGTCGAGCTCCCTGAGCGCAGCCAGTACATCGTCGCAGTGGACCGCGTTGGCGATATCGCAATGGTTGAGCGCGGTCTCGCGCGCATCGGCCGCCCATGCCGTGAGGATGCCGCGCTTTTCGGTCAGCGTCAGGTCCTGGTCGTCGACCACGGCCATCGGGCTGGCGAAAGCGTTCGCGGGCCGTAACAGCCGGCCAATATCCAGCCTGTCGATGCTCAATTTCGGTGTCTTGCGTTTGCGGCTGTCCATGCCGATCTCCGCGCCTCCTCGATCAATAAAGGAACACGGCGTCGGAACTCGCAAAGGCCTCCGACGGCCGAGGATTTAACCCGCAAAGTCTGCGTTTTCAAGTCCCGCGCGGGGTCTACCGATCGTCGGTTAAATATTTGTGTTAAATGTAGGAATCTGCGGGCTATGCCTGCGGCGGCAATCCCGTGTTCGGGCGCGGCCCGCGCTGGAGAGCAATCGCGCAGGCCGCCAACGTAAGCGCGTTCAGCATGAAGATCGCGAGCACGCCGGCGCCGGCGGCGACAATTCCGGCCACGAACGGCATCAGCACCAGCCCGAGACGGTTGCCGGTGATGCGCAGCGACATCGCGGTGCCGCGCGCCTGTGGCGGCGAATATTCGGCAACACCCGACAACGTGAGCGTCGACGCAATGCCAAGCCCGAGCCCGATCGCGATCGCCGCCACATACATCGCCGGCAGCGACGGCACCGCGAGCAGCAGGAACGCGCCGGCCGAGAACAGCGCACTGCCGAGCGTCAGCGGCCTGCGGCCGACGGCGTAGATCAGCCGCGCATAGAACGCGCGTGCGATCAGCGCGGCCACCGACTTCGCCAGCAGCAGAAAGCCGATATGACTGGCGTCGATGTGGCGCTCGGCGCCGAGCAGCGGCAGGTAGATGATCAGGAGATCGCTGGCGGTCACCGTCACCACACTCGCTAACAGGATCGGTAACAGGCCCGGCACGCGCAACAGCGTCATGACCGGCATCAGCGGGCCTTCGGCGATGCGCCGGGCCGCTGGCGGTTGCGGCCGCAGCGCCAGTGCGAAGGCCAGGCACAGCACGGCCGCGACCACGCCGATCACGAACAGCTCTCCGGTCGGCGGCACGGTCGTGCCGCGGCCCACCCATCCGATGATCAGCGGGCCGAGGCCCTGTCCGGCCGAGATCGCCACCATGAAATAGCCGAACGCGGATTCACGCCGAGCCGCCGATGAACTGCGCAGCGTCAGCATCTGCTGCGCGGCCATCAGGAACATGTGGCCGGTGCCGAGCAGGACGGTGAAGAAGAACAAATGCCAGGCCGAGATCGGCCACAGCCACAAGCATATGCTGGCGACGAGCATCATGATGCCGCCGATCCAAGCCGCATGCGCGTCATAGCCACGGTCGATGAAGCGGCCAACCTTGAGCGCGACGAACACCGGCAGGATCGCGAAGGCGGCGGAGATCGCGCCGAGCCACATCACGTTGAGGTCGAGCTCGACCGATCGGTAGGAGGTGCTGACGCGCACCACCGCGATGACGATATGCGTGAAGATGACGTGGATGAGCAAGGGAACCAGCAGGCGCCAATCGAAGTGGCGGATGTCTGCCGGTTGCGGCTTGGTCGGGGCGTGCATCCCGTCTGATTAGTCTGGCGCGCCGCCGTTGCAAAGCGGCGGAATTGCACGCGCGTTATGCGCTACAGTTGCCCTCGACGACATAGATTCTTGTCCTAGGTCACTGCGAGGGCTCTACCTCCGCTCATTCCCGCGTAAGAATCCAGTGTTGAATGAACTGGGTGTCCACACCCCCGCGGGGACGAGCGGCACGCGGAGCGAGTCAACCTAATTGGGAAACACCCAGACGCGCACGTCACGTCCGGCGTAGGAGCTTGCGCAGGCGTTTGATCGCGTCGATGGCCGAGCGGCGAAACGATTCGAGCCGGCACACGCGGGCAAACAACGTCGCATCGCGCGGCGCGACGCATATCATCCGGTCGGAGAGCGCGAGCCGCTCGCGCCAGATGTGGTTGATCATCGGGTGATCCGGCGTGGCGCAGGAATCGGCGCGTGCAATGCTTGCGTCGCTGAGCATCGCCTCGGTCACGTCGAGCAGGAGCTGCACGCCGGGTGACGCACGGGAGAACGCCTCATCATAGGCGATCTTCCAGCACCACGCGGCGCTGCCCGAGCGCAGCGTCACGATGGTGGCGATGGCGCGCCCGTCGAGCGCAAGCCACGCGACCGAGGCCTTGCCTTCGGCAGCGAGCGCGGTCACGGCGTCGACGACAAAACGGCTGATGGCGTCGTGGCCTTGCGCGGCGGTTCCAGCGCGGCCCTTCCAGCCGGACGCCTCAAGCGACAGGAAGTCTGCGAGCGCCGCCGTCAGGTCGACAGGATCGGATGTGGTGGTCGAGGTGAGGTTGCCGGTGTCCGCGAGCCGCTTGCGCTGCCGACGCAGCTCCTTGCGCTTCTTCGTCCCCATCGCCTGGTCGAGATAGCCGGCGCGATCACCCTCCGGCGCCAGCATCGCCCGCTTGTGAAGTGCAAAGTGCCGGCTGCGGCCGTCGCGATGGGAGAGGGCGGCATCGAAGGCCTGCGCAATCTCGCCATCGGCCGGCAGATACGGCATCAGCAGGAATTTCGGTAGTGCCGGATCGGCGGCGACGTGATCGAGCCAGGCGGTGACAGCGGCCGCGCTGCAATTGCGATCGATCAGCGGCGTGCCAAGCGGCCCGTAGGGATGCGCCCAGCCAATGAGGATCGGCAGCTTCAGGCCATAGCGGCGGCGTACGATCGAGACCGGAAAGAGGCCGATGAGCTCACGCGGCATTGCGCGCCGCCACACCAGTCCGGCCAGCACATCGCGGCCGAACACCGGCGCCGCCGCCGCCATGAATGCGGGCTCGTAGAAGACATTGGGTGCGATCGCGCGGGCGGTGAGTAGGCGCAGTTCGGGCGCGAACGCCGCAAGCTCGTCGAGGCGCCTGATCTCCACTCTGAAACCGGATTCGATCGTGCCGTGCACGGTTGCCTCCGGACGCTACGTGCGCCGCCTCCAAACGAAGACGTCGAGACCCATCTGCCGCTTCATCAGCACGACCAGCGCGATCGTCTCGACGACAAACGCGGTCGAGATCGCAATCGCGGCGCCGGCGGCGCCGAGCGGCGGAATGAGCACAACGCAAAGGATGATGTTGACCGCAAAGGCGCCGCCATAGATCAGCGCGTTGACGCGTTGCTTGCCGATCACGTTGACGAACCGCTCCATCGGGCCGATCGCGGCACGCGCGAGCAGGCCGGCAGCGAGGATGAACATGAGGTGATAGCCTTCGGTGAATTGCGGGCCGAACAGCGCGAGGATCGGCTTGCCGAAGGCGAGCAACACAGCGGTCGCGACCAGCGATGGCCAGAACGTCAGCGCAATCGCCCTGCGCATAAATGTGGTGAGGCCTTCGCGATCACCCGCGGCGTGATAGGAGGCGACGCGATGCGCGGTCGTGGCGGCGATCGAGAAGTAGATGAATGAGACCAGTGCCAGTGTCTTTACCGCCGCGTAGTAAATCGCAACGTCCTCCGGCGAGCGGAACTGCTGCAACATCAACAGGTCGGCGTGCGTGAGCAGCAGGTAAAAGCTTTCGGCCAGCAGGATCGGCAGCGCAGTGCTGATCCAGAGCCTGACGTCATGCCCCTTCGGACCGGGTTCGATGCGCGTTCCGAGGCGGCGGTTGAGCACGACCATCTGCAGCAGCGCCGGCAGCCAGATCGCGGCAACCGAGAGCACCATCGCGGTCACGGCATCGACTGGCAGCCCTCCGAAATAGGCGCCCGCCATCAGCACCGTGAGCAGCAACTGGCGCACGATATACGTCGGCACGATACCGAGGCCGACCCAGTCGTAGGAGCGCGCGATCCCGTCCTGCACATTGGCAAGCGCGTAAGCGGGCAGCGCGATGCAGGCGATGTAAAGCGGGATGACGTTGTAGCTGTCGAGATGCGGCGTCAGCAGACGCACCAGCCCGGCGCACGACGCGGCGATGGCGATCGCGACGCCGACCGCGATCCAGCGGCTATGCGAGATGTAGCCGCGCAGGAGGGCAACCAGGCCATGCTCGCGGTATTCGGGGATGAAGCGTTGCGCGGCGGTGGCAAGCCCGAGGTCGAGCGCCTGGCCGATCAGCAGCACCCAGGTCCAGACATAGACGAAGATGCCGAATTCGAACGTGCCCATCCAGCGCGCGAACAGCACGTTGGAGAGAAAAGCCAGCGCGGCCGCGATGACACGGATGAGGAAGACGGTGCCGGCGAGGCGCTGCACCATCTGCTGGTCGGCATCGCCGAGCTGCGCCTTGAGACGCGCCCAAAGCGCCGCGAACGGCGTGGGCGCCGGCAGCGGTGCGTTCTCGGAGCCGGTCAGCGCCAAATTCTGCCTCCTGGTGATCGGTCCGGAGAGGTAGCAAGGAACCGTTAACATTCGGTTCGGGAGACCGGCCCGAGTCGAGCAATCAGCAGGCTTGGGCGCGCAAAATCGCCGCTCCTGCCAGCCGTCACAAGCAACCAGCCGTCACAAGCAAGGCGAGCCGATAGCTCGTTGCAGGCCTAGGCGCCCCTGTGGCCCACCTATATTCTCAATCTGTTTCCGCCTTGAACTTGCCGAGGCCGCGCATCACGAACGGGGCGACCAGCGCGATGACCGCGATCGCGAGCAGCGTCGCAGACATCGGGCTCTCCACCAGCACCAGCGGGTCGCCGAGGCTGATGGCGAGCGCGCGGCGCAACTGCTGCTCCGCGACCGGACCGAGGATCAATCCGATCACGACCGGTGCGATCGGGTAGTCGTAGCGCCGCATCAGGAAGCCCATGACGCCGAACACGGCGAGCATGATCAATTCGACCACCGAGGGCTTCGCCGCGATCGTGCCCATGGTCGCGAACACGAGGATGCCGGCATAGAGCCATGGTTGCGGGATCGACAGCAGCCGCACCCACAGGCCGACCAGCGGCAGGTTGAGGATCAAGAGCATCGCGTTGGCGATGAACAGGCTCGCGATCAGGCCCCACACCAGATCGGGCCGCTCGGCGAACAAGAGCGGGCCGGGATTGAGGCCGTATTGCTGGAAGCCCGCGAGCATCATTGCAGCGGTCGCGGAGGTCGGCAGCCCGAGCGTGAGCAGCGGCACCAACGTGCCGGCGGCGGATGCATTGTTGGCGGCTTCCGGCCCGGCGACGCCTTCGATCGCGCCATGGCCGAACTCCTGCGGATATTTCGTCAACTGTCGCTCAGTGGAATAGGAGAGGAAGGTCGGGATCTCGGCGCCGCCAGCCGGCAGCGCGCCGATCGGAAAGCCGAACATCGCCCCGCGCAGCCACGGCTTCCAGGAGCGCGCCCAATCCTGTGCCGTCATCCAGAGCGACCCGCGCACCGGCTCGATCGTCTCCTGGACCAAGTGCCGGCGCGACGCCACGTAAAGCGCTTCGCCGACTGCAAAGAGGCCGACCGCGAGCGTGGTGATCTCGATGCCGTCGAGCAATTCCGGCACGCCGAAATGCATCCGCGACTGCCCGGTGAGCTTGTCGATGCCGACAAGCCCGAGCGCAAGACCGATGAACAGCGACGTGAGCCCGCGGATCGGCGACGAGCCGAAGGTCGCCGACACCGTGATGAAGGCGATACACATCAGTGCGAAATAATCCTCCGGGCCGAAGCGGATCGCGACCTCGACCAGCCATGGCGCCAGGAACACGATGCCGACGGTGGCGATGGTACCAGCGACGAAGGACCCGATGGCGGCGGTGGCGAGCGCGGGACCGCCACGGCCGGCCTTGGCCATCTTGTTGCCTTCGAGCATGGTCGCGAGCGACGCGCTCTCGCCGGGCGTGTTGATCAGGATCGCGGTGGTCGAGCCGCCATACATGCCGCCATAATAGACGCCGGCGAACATGATGAGCGAGCCCGCCGGATCGAGCTTGAACGTCACCGGCAAGAGCAGCGCGACGGTGAGGGCGGGACCGATGCCCGGCAGCACGCCGACCGCGGTGCCGAGCAGCACGCCGACCAGCGCGAACAGGAGATTCATCGGCTGCAGGGCGACGAGGAGACCTTGGCCGAGCGCGGAGATCGGATCCATCGGCGGCAAGTCCTCTAGAACAATCGCTCGATCGGCCCCATCGGCAGGGATAGCGAGAGAAGCTTGGCGAACATCAGATAGGCTGCGGTGCCGAGCACAAAGCCGATCGCGAGGTCGGTGAGGATGGCGCGCCGCCCGAACGCCGTGGCCGTGGCGGCGAACAGGATCGTGACGGCCGGAATGAACCCGCCGCCGATCGCGATCAGCACGATCACCGCGACAAGGCCGCCGAGGATCAGGATGATCGGAAGATGCGCTGCCTGTTCACGCTGCGGGAAGTCGCGACGGAAGGCGAGCACCAGGTTGCCGATCGCGAGCAGGCTGAGCCCCACCGCCACCACGATCGGCATCGCCTTGGGCCCGACGCCGTAGGTCTGCGTGATCTGCAGCGTCGTCATGTCCCAGATGATGACGCCCGCGAGCGCAGCGAGCAGCACGGCGACGACGATGCCGGCGGGGTCGACGCGCCGATCCTGCGACTGCATTTTTCCTGACCCCCGGCTGTCACTCACGATCGTTTAAGCGCAAGCTACATTCGTACGACGTACTCAGCCGACCGAGCTCGCTGCATCTTCACGGCGTCACTCGACCCACGCCCACATCAGGGGCCCGTGACGTCGCGTACTTATCTTAAGACTTCACCAGCCCCAGCGACTTGAGCACACCACCCACCCGCGCGATCTCTTCCTGAAGATACGTCGCAAATGCATTGGCAGGCAGATAGGCGTTGACCCAGCCCTTCTGTTTAAGCTGCTCCTGCCAGGCCTTCGACTTCACCGTCCGCTCCATGAGCTGGTCGAGCGCTATCTTCTGCTCGGGGGTGATGCCGGGCGGCGCGACCACCGAGCGCCAGTTGGTCAGCACGAGATCGATGCCCTGCTCCTTGAAGGTCGGCACATTGATGCCGGGAAGTCGGTTCGGCGCCGACACGCCGATTGCACGGAGGCGCCCCGCTTTGATCTGGCCTTCATATTCGCCATAGCCGGAAATGCCGGCCGTCACGCGGCCGCCCATGATCGCGGCGAGCGATTCACCGCCGCCCGAGAACGGCACGTAATTGACCTTCGATGGGTCGCCGCCGGCTGCGGCCACGAACATTCCGGCCATGATGTGGTCGGCGCCGCCGGCCGAGCCACCCGCGAACGTGACGCGCGCGACGTCCTTCTTCACCGCAGCGACGAGATCCTTGGCGTTCTTGATCGGTGAGTTGGCGGGCACGACGATGACCTGCGTCTCTTCCGTGAGCCTCGCAATGGGCGTCACCTGACTGAGATTGACCGGCGACTTGTTGAGCAGGATCGCGCCCACCATGACGAAGCCGTTGACCATGATCGAGTTGCCGTCGCCTTTGTTGTTGATGAACTGCGCGAGGCCGACGGTGCCGCCGGCACCGGGAATGTTGATGACCTGCGCGCTCTTCACGAGCTTTTCGGTCATCATCGCCTGTTGCAGCGAGCGCGCCGTCTGGTCCCAGCCGCCGCCGGGCGCGGCCGGCGCGATGATCCTGAGCTCCATCTGGGCCGCCGCCGATGTGGCAAGGACCGTCGCCACGGTCGCGGCGATCGCTCCCGACCACGCAAGTTTTAGGACTGACATGACGCATCTCCCTTGATCGGCTTTGGCGCTCAATAACGTTGGGCTCCCCACTTTCGCCCTGTTCGGCGGTGTGGGTCAACGGGGCAAAGAACAACCAGTATTTGAAGCATAGCGCTGACCTTCTGTTTTGCCACTGGTTGGGAGTTTCAAATGAGAAAGCTCACGCCGCGAGTTGCCCGCCGAGAGGCCCGTTGTGCATCGATCAACTAGAGCAGCCGATATCACCCCGCAAAACCGTCGGCCTCGAGATAGGCCTTCTCCTCGGCCGTCGTGACCCGCCCGAGCACGGCGTTGCGATGCGGGAAGCGCCCGAAGCGGCGGATGATGTCGGCGTGCAGTTCGGCCCAGTGCAATTGGTCGGCATTGCCGAGCGCGCGGAAAAGCGCGCGGCAGCGGTCCTGGTCGGCCATGGTCTCGGAGTGCTCGAACGGCAGATAGAAGAACAATCGCTCGTTCGTCGGAATTTGCTGATCGAAGCCGCGCGCCAGCGCCCGATCGGCAACCGCGCGCGCCATCATATCGGCGGCAAAGGCACGAGCATCGCCGCGGAACATATTGCGCGGAAACTGGTCAAGCACGATCGCGAGCGCCAGCGCGCCCTCCGGCGTCGCCTCCCAGTCCGACAACGTCCCGCCGGCTGCGGCCTCATAGGTCTGAAGGAAGCGTCGCCTGATCTCGGCATCAAATGCGTCATCCTTGGCAAACCATTTCTGCTCGCCCGCGGCACGCCAGAAGGTGAGCACATCCTCGGCTGTCGCAATCATCATCACAGGCGGGTGTCTCCCATGCAGATGCGCTGGTAGAGCGGAGCGTCGATCCTCACGAAGGCCTTGACGACGGGATCATTGAAGTAGAGCGGTTCGACGGTCGCCTCGGGATCGAAGCCCTGCTTCACCAGGTCGAGCTTCTTCTGCTTGAAGGTCGCGGTCATGTCCATGTCCTGGCGGATGCGCAGGAACACCGGGCGCGCGTAGTCGGGCAGGCGCTCCGCGAGATGATCGTGCAATGCCGTGAGGTTGACGTTGTCGTTGACCACGATGGCCGCCATCCCGGCGCGGCCGTCGCGCCCGGGAACGCTGACGCCGTAGACATTGGCATCCTTCACGCCCGCGAAGGTGCCCATCGCTTCCGCGACCTCGGTGGTCGAAACGTTCTCGCCCTTCCAGCGGAAGGTGTCGCCGATGCGATCGACGAAATAGAAATAGCCGCGTGCGTCCTTACGCATGAGATCACCGGTGCGAAACCAGGTATCGCCTTTCTGAAAGACGTCGCGCAGAATCTTCTTTTCGGTCTCTTCCTCGGTCGCATAGCCCTCGAAGCGGGCCGAAGGTTTCGAGGCATCACGCAGAATTTTGCCAATCACCTCGCCGGGCTCGTCGTCATCGCATTCGATGCAGAAGCCTTCAGCCGTGCGGATGGGCTGCTGACGCTCGACGTCGAAGCGGACGACCTTGACCGGAAAGCGATGCGCGAGGAACCAGGGCACGCGGCCGACCGCGCCTTCCTTGCCGTCGAAGTTGAAGATCGTCACGTTGCCTTCGGTAGCGGCGTAGAACTCGATAATGCGGGGAATCCGGAAGCGCTGCTTGAATTCGCTCCAGACGTCGGGGCGCAGGCCGTTGCCGCAAGCGATCCGCAGCCTGTGCTCGCGCTCCTTCGGATGCGGCGGAGAGTTCACGAGATAACGGCAGAACTCGCCGATATATTGCAATAGCGTGCAGTCCCAGCGCACGACGTCGTCCCAGAACTCACGCACCGAGAAGCGGTCGCGGATCACCACCGAACCGCCCTTGAGCAGGAGCGATCCGGTCGCGAGCACTCCGCCGGAGGTATGGTAGAGCGGCAGACAGTCATACATGCGGTCGCTCGCGCGCGTGTTCATGACCGCGGCGAATGCATGGGTCGCGAGCATCAGCCGGTAGTGGTTGACGTTCGCCGCTTTCGGTAGCCCGGTGGTGCCGGAGGTGTAGATGAACAGCGCCCGGTCCTCAATGGTCAGCGTGCGCCGCTCGCTTTCCGTGAGCTTGCCGCCGGGATGCTCCTCGACCTCGCAGTCGATGCGGGGATGATTGGCAACGGCGTTGCCGTGCAGCCAGACCTTGGCGTTTGCGGTGATATGAGGCTGTGCCGATTGCAGCGCCGTCAGCATGTCAGCGTCGACGATGATGTGGCGCGGTGCGACCACGTTGATGCAGTGCGCCAGCGCCATGCCTATCAAATTAGTGTTAAGCAGCGCCACCACGCCGCCGACGCGCGTGACGCCGATCCAGATCGTCAGGAACTCGGGCCGGTTGGGCATCAACAGGCAAATCGTGTCGCCTTTGGCGATGCCCTGCGAGAGAGCCCAGCGCGCATAGCGGTTCGAACGCGTGCCCAATTCGCGGTAGCTGAAATTCTCGCGGTCGGAGAGCAGCGCGGGCGCGTCTGCGTATTTCTCCGCCAGCTCGTCGATGAGTTGCGGAAAAACGCGCGTCGGATTCCTTGCGATGTGCGTCGTATACCTCAGGGCACGGGTACAATCGCCAAGGCAGGTCAGGTCGGCCGTCAGCCGCTCGAAAATTTCCATGGCATTTCCGTCAGCGCCGCCGATGCGACTCACGGCGTCGAATCATCGGTCACAGAGCAGATGGTGGCAAGAGGCGGGATGATCAACGATCGATGCCGCCGAATGGGATCAGCGGATTGTCGATCAGGCCCGTGGCGTCGGGGCGGTCAGGCGCCACCCGATTCACGAAGGCGTCAAAAAGCCGCGTCACCGCCTCCGGCTCGAGGTCGCGGGCGATCACCACAATCCGCGTGCGCTGATCGGCGTCGGGCCAGCGCTCGAGCCGCACCGCTGGATGCATCACGTGCTGGACGCCGTGGATGACCACCGGCTCATCGGGCGTTTCGGCGATCTTCACGATCCCTTTCAATCGCAACAGATTGGGCCCGTGCAGCGAGCGCACGAGATCGATGAACATCTCGAACGTCGCGCTGGGAATCGGCGCATCGGCCGCGAAGGTGAAAGCGCGGATCCGTTCGTCGTGGCGGTTCGGATCGTGGTGATGATGGTCGTGATGGTGCTGCGCTGCGGCATAGGCCTCGTCGGCCAGCCAGCGGCCGACATCGGGGATCTTGCGCGCGGGATCGTAGAGCCCGCAATTGAGGAGTTTGTCTGGCGTCGCCTCGCCGGCGGCGGCATCAAGCACGGACGCCGCCGGGTTGAGCGCCTTGAGACGCGCTAGCAGCTCAGCCTTAGCCGCGCGGCGCTCCGGCATATCGGCGAGATCACTCTTGGTCAGCACCAAGCGGTCCGCCACCGCGACCTGCTTCACCGACTCCATGTTCTTGTCGAGCGTGCCGCTGCCATTGATCGCATCGACCACCGTGATCACGCCATCGAGCCGATAGCGCATCACGAGATAGGGATGTGCCATCGCCGTCTGGAGAAGCGGTGCCGGATCGGCGAGGCCGGTAGTCTCCAGCACGACACGATGAAAATTCACGCGGCCGTTGTCGAGATCGCGCAAAAGATTTTCGAGCGCGGCGACGAGATCGCCGCGCAACGTGCAGCAGAGGCAGCCACTCTGCAAAAGCACCATGTTGTCGTCGATGCTCTTGACCAGCAAGTGGTCGAGGCCGATCTCGCCGAACTCATTGATGATCACGGCGGTGCCGGCGAGCGCCGGATCATGGACGAGGCGGTTGAGCAACGTAGTCTTGCCGGCTCCGAGGAAGCCGGTCAGCACGGTGAGCGGGATCGGTTCGGCCGGGCCTAATGACCCGGCGGCGCCGGCGTCGGTCATTGCTTGGCGGCGGCCGCCGTGTCGGACTTCTTGGCGGTGCTGCTCTTCTTGGCGGTGCCCGCCTTGGCCTTGGTGTTGGCCTTCGCCGTGGCTTCTTTCCGGACGTCTTTCTTCGTGTCTTTCTTGGCGCCCCTTTTCGCATCCTTCCGCGGGGTCTTCTTCGCGGCCTTCTTTTTCGCTTCCGGCGCCCGCGGGGCGTCCGTCGTCACTGGCGTGGAGGTGGAACTGTGCGCCAGCGTCGGCCCACCCGGTGCTTTCGATCCGGTATCGGCCGTGGCTTTCGGCTCGCTGGGCTTCTTCTTGACGGTCTTGGTCTTGGTCTTGCCCCTGGCCCTTGCCTCGGCCGGCGCATGGTCGATCGGCGCATTGGCGGGGCCGAGATACACGCGGACGGGATCGCCGAGCCGCACGTCCTGCAGCAGCGGTCCGGCACTGGCGGTTCTCGAACCGCGCAGCGTCGAGAGGAAGACCGCATACGGCGAGTCGGCGGCGACCTCGGCGAGCTGATCGTTCTCCGCCTCTTCCGAGGGCGGGCGGCGGCGGTGCTTGCCGCACATCGTCTCGCGCAAATTGGGCGGATCGACATTGGTTGGCGCCAGCGCGCCGACCTGGCCGAGCCCCGGCGTCAGCCACGACAGCGGCCGCACCTGGAAGCCGAGCTCGAACAATTGTGCCGCCTTAACCGCGCGTACTCCCGGCGAGGGCGAGCCCAGCACCACGGCGATCAGCCGCTTGCCGTTGCGCGTCGCGGTCGCCACCACGTTGAAGCCCGACGCGCAAATGAAGCCGGTCTTCATCCCGTCGGTGCCTTCGTAGCGTCCCATCAGGTTGTTGTGGTTGCGATAAATGCGCTTACCCAGACGAACGCCGGGGAGGCTCCAGTAGTAATTGTACTCCGGGAACTCGTGCAACACGGTGCGAGCGAGGATCGCCATATCTCGTGCAGACGTAATTTGCTGCTCCGCGGGCAGCCCGTGCGGATTGACGAAGTTGGACTGCGTCATGCCGAGGCGGCGTGCGTTCGCGTTCATCAGGTCGGAGAAACCTTCGACCGAGCGGCCGACGCCCTCCGCGACGGTGATCGCGATGTCGTTCGCCGACTTCACCATCAGCATCTTGATGGCATTGTCGAGCGTGAGGGTGGTGCCCGGCGGGAAGCCCATCTTGGTCGGCGGCGCGGCGGCGGCATCGCGCGAGACGCGCAGCAGCGACTCGAGCGTCATGCGACCTTCCTTGACGGCGCGCAACGCGACATAGGTGGTCATGATTTTGGTGATCGACGCCGGATACCAGGGCGTCGTCGCCTGATCCGCATGCAGCACCTTGCCGGAATCGGCCTCGACCAGCAGCAGTGCCTCGGACGCGGCGGGTGCCGCCGACAGGGCGATGGCCACCGCGGTGGCGGCAGCGAGGATCGCGGTCCGACAGGAGACGGGCTGGCGTGGCGTCATACAGTGGTCCGGTCGTTCGGGCCCCCCGAGGAACGAGCCGTTCCACAGGCCTCTTGCGATCCCTATGTAACCCCAAGATGCCCCGAAAGGCAAAATTGGCGCGATCGCGACAACGGTCCCTTTACTACAGAGGGATGCCCGAAAGCGTCCAAAGTTTGGCAACGGCCGAATCAGTGACAATCAAGGGAAAAATAGAGTGAACGCCAGCATCGTCGGATGGGCCCATACGCCGTTCGGAAAGCTCGACGGCGAGACCGTCGAGAGCCTGATCGTGCGTGTTGCAAGCGCTGCGCTGGCGGACGCGGGCGTTGCACCGGCCGATATCGACGAGATCGTGCTGGGACACTTCAACGCGGGCTTCTCGCCGCAGGATTTTACCGCTGCGCTGGTGTTGCAGGCTTCGCCGGACCTGCGCTTCAAGCGGGCAATACGTGTGGAAAACGCCTGCGCGACCGGCTCGGCGGCGGTGCAACAGGGCCTCAAATCGATTGCCGCCGGTGACGCGCGAATCGTGCTGGTGGTCGGCGTCGAGCAGATGACCACGACGCCCGCCATCGAAATCGGACGGAACCTGCTCAAGGCGTCCTATGTGCGGGAAGAGGCCGAGATCGATGGCGGCTTTGCCGGTATCTTTGGCCGCATTGCCGGACTCTATTTCCAGAAATACGGCGACCAGTCGGATGCACTGGCGCTGATCGCCGCCAAGAACCACAAGAACGGCGTCGGTAATCCGTTTGCGCAGATCCGCAAAGACCTTGGCTTCGAGTTCTGCCGGCGCGAGAGCGAGAAGAATCCTTACGTCGCGGGACCGCTGAAGCGCACCGACTGCTCGCTCGTCTCGGATGGTGCTGCCGCGATCGTGCTGGCCGACGCCGAGACGGCGCGGGCTTTGAGCAAATCGGTGGCGTTCCGCGCGGCGGAGCATGTCCAGGATTTCCTGCCGATGTCGAAGCGCGACATTCTCAAGTTCGAGGGCTGCGCACTGGCCTGGCATCGCGCGCTCGGCGATGCCGGCCTCACGCTTGGAGACCTGTCGTTGGTCGAGACTCATGACTGCTTCACCATCGCGGAACTGATCGAGTACGAGGCGATGGGGCTCGCAACGCAGGGTCGTGGCGCGAGCGTGATCAAGGACGGCATCACGCGAATCGACGGCAAGCTGCCGGTCAATCCGTCGGGCGGGCTCAAGGCCAAGGGGCATCCCATCGGCGCAACCGGCGTATCGATGCATGCGCTCTGCGCGATGCAGCTCACCGGCACCGCCGGCGATTTCCAGGTCCGGGACGCGACACTTGCCGGCCTCTTCAATATGGGCGGCACCGCGGTCGCGAATTACGTGAGCATCTTGGAACGGGCGAGGTAGGGCACCATTGCTCACTGCCGGATCGAGGACTGGTGCGTGCGGCGTTGTCGGTTTCGGCGTGGAGGATCGTAGCGGCAGCGATGGGGGATGCGGTTCGGGTGAGCCGAGTTTTCCAAAGGAAACGCCGGCGCTATAATCCGCCGCAGGGGCCAAAAGAGTTCCAATACAAGAGTTCCAATTATCAGCGTATCGGCGGTGTCCGCACGTCAGGTCTCGACCGGGATATGCGCACCTTCCGCGCGTGGCTTGGCGCTCTCGCTGAGCATGAATTGCGTCCGCGCCAGTTCTGCGAAATGGCCGCCGAACCGCACCAGCTCGTCGAAGCTTCCGGATTCGATGATGCGGCCGCCTTCGAATACGAGAATGCGCGTCGCGTTGCGGATGGTCGCGAGCCGGTGCGCGATCACGAAGGTGGTGCGACCCTTCATCACCTCGACCAGCGCCGACTGCACCTTCGCTTCGGTCAAGGCGTCAAGCGCGCTTGTGGCCTCGTCGAGAATGAGGATCGGCGGGTCTTTCAACAGCGCGCGCGCAATGGAGATACGCTGGCGTTCGCCGCCCGACAGCATGCGGCCGCGCTCGCCGACATTGGCTTCGAGCCCTTGCGGGTTACGCTCGACGATCTCGAGCGCCTGCGCGCGCCGGCAGGCGTCGAGCAGCTCGGCCTCGGTCGCGTCGGGCTTTCCGACCCGCAGATTGTCGGCGATCGAGCGGTTGAACAGCAGCGCTTCCTGGAACACGACGCCGATATTCTTGCGCAGCCCCGCCAGCGTGATGCCACGGATGTCCATGCCGTCGATCTTCACCACACCGGATTGCGGGTCGTAGACACGGTGCAGTAGCGCGAGCGCGGTCGACTTGCCGGCCCCGGTCGCGCCGACCATTGCAATCGTTTCGCCCGGCAGAGCGGTGAAGTTGAGGTCCTGCACCGCCGCCCGCTTGCCGTCGTACGAATAGCTGACGTCCTTGAACTCGATCAGTCCGTGCAGCCGGCCCGGGTCGACTGCGTCGGGACGGTCGCGCACGCCGGGGATCGTGTCGAGCACGTCAAAGAATTCCTGCAGCCGTGGTCCTTCCATCACCATATGATTGGCGAAATGCACGATGTGCTCGAGCTTGCCGATCAGCATGGTGGCGAAGCTCATGAACATCACGATCTCGCCGACCGTTGTCTCGCCTTGAACGTAGAAGTAGATGCCGACGATCAGGATCGCCAGCATCGTGATGGTGGTCGAGGCCTTGGTCAGGACGGTCGCCAGCGCCCACCACCAGAGCACCGGCATTTGTGCGCCGAGCAACTGTGTGCCGACCTTGCGCATCGCATCTACTTCCATGTCGATGCGTGCGAAGCTCTGGATCACAGCGATATTGCCAAGGGTATCGGACGTACGCTCCGCCTGGTCGGTGTAGTAGGTCTCGACTGAGCTTTGCAGCATCTCCGTCTTGTGCAGCACGAATGCGATCAGCGCTGCAAAGATACCGCAGAGAAGTATGAGCAGCAGGCCGTAGCGCCAGTTCAGGAACAAGGTCAGCGGCATCAGAATGAACAATGAAACGAAGCTTGTGAACTGCTCGCGGAAGAACGAGAGCCACAGGCCCCACAGCGTGTTGGTGCCGGTGATCATCACTTTCATCAGCCGGCCGGAATGTGTGCCGGTGTGGTAGCTCAGCGGCAATTGCAGGATGTGCTCGAAATAGTCCGCGCGCACGGTCTGGGTGTGTCGGTGGGCGAGCCGGTCGGCGTGCAGCGAGACAATGGTGCTGCAGACGATGATGAACAGGCCGAAGCCGACCCAGGCGGCGACCAGCGGCATCAGCACGTTCCAGTCGAGCTGCCGTGAGCCGCCCTGGGCATTGGCGAGCGCATCGACGATGCGTCCGAACAGGATCGGTTCTACGAATGCCGCGGCGGCGAGCGCCACGCCGGCGAGCGCAAGCGCCCAGCCGAGCCGCGCCTCGGGCCCAAGCAACTCGAGCACGCGCACGTAAAGCCGCAGAAATTTCATGACGTCGACACAGCCGCCCCTGGGACACTCACTCTAACGCAACGCCAAGAAGCCGCAACGCTCCTGCACGCCGGCGCGTGCCGAGATAAATTTTCTAAAAATCGGCGTCAATGAAGAAAGTCATTATTGGCAAGTCGATAAAGTGTCACTGGCGCTAAATTTGCATTGCTGATGCGCCATAATGTCCTGCGACTTGAATATTGCGTATGCTGCATAAAAGAGTGCGTGAGTCGGAGTGGGCGCATCCGATGTCAAAGCGGCGACATTCGTGCGTCGGTTCCACTTTCGCCAGATAACGCCGGAAACATCAAAAAGGCGGGCAGGTGCGACGATGCAGATGCAGAATATTCCTACCGATCTGCTGAGAACCCTCATCGCGGTGATCGACCTGCGCAGCTTCACAAAAGCCGCGCAGATGCTGGGAGTGACCCAGCCCGCGGTCAGCGCACAGATCAAGCGGCTGCAGTCACTCATTGGCTACGAGCTCCTGGATAAGAGCGCACCAGGCGTCAGCCTCACGCAACGCGGCCTCACCGTGGTTGCGCAGGCACGGCGGATGCTGGCCATCAATGACGAGATCCTACAGCTCTCCAACGGCCAATCCGCGATGCAAACGCTGCGGGTTGGTATCCCCGGCGACTATTCGGGTTCTCGGATCCCGGCGACGCTGGCGCGGTTCCGCCTGCGCTGGCCGGACGTCGGCTTTACAGTCACCAGCGGGACGTCAGACAGCATGCTGCGCGCCCTCAAGCAGGGCGACCTCGACGTGGTGATGGCGGTGACCGACACTCCGCCGGTGACGAAGCCGCGGCATCTCTGGATGCGACAGGCGGTCTGGGTGCGCAGTGATGCGACCCGCATCAATCCGGACGGGCCGGTGCCGCTGGTATCTTATGGGGAGGATTGCGCCTGCCAGCGCGTCGCCGTCGCGGCGCTGAGCCAAGCGGGGCGCCGATGCGATTACGTCTTCACGTCGGTCAGCGTCACGAGCCTCGCCGCCGCGGTCGGCGCGGGCTTCGGGGTCCTCGTGATGCCGCGCGGCCGTGCGCTGAAGAACAACCTCTACATCTGGGAGGATGCGCCATTGCCGCCGCTGCCGCAGTTGTTTTGCGGCATCTATGTCCGCGACGCCGACACCCGCACTGCTGCCGACGAACTGGCGGATTATTTCGATGCGGATTTGCGGGCGGAGCCGCAGCCCCCGAACTGGGAAACCGGCCCGGGCACGATCTCGGAATTTCGCGCCAGCAACGGCTGATACGCGGAGCGTGTCAGTTCACGCGTCGTTCCGCCGCCGGTGGCAGGAATGAGGCGTCGAACACGGCGTCCGCGGTCGGACGCGTCTTGAAGGTGTAGCCGAGCGCGATCTGGCCGATCGCCTCCTTAAGCCGCATAGGGTCGACCGCGCCGAAGCCATTCGCCTTGACTTCCGGCGTGATCACGTTGTCGCGGATCGCCATACGCAGGCGCTCGACTTCGACGTCTTTCTTGGCGTGCTCGACGCGGCGAAGCACCGGCTCGACCGCGGTGGTCGGGTTGCGGATCGTCTCGCGGAAGCCGCGCACGGTCGCGCGCAGGAATTTGCGGACGGCGCCCGGCTGGTCGGTGGCGAATTTCGAATTCACGATGATCACGGCTCCGTAGAGCCGCATTTTGTAGTCGGCCATCTGCAATTGCACGAGGTCGCCGACCGGAACCCCGCGGTCCTTGAGATCGATAAAGAGCCGGAACGAATATCCAAGCGCGGCGTCGAGCTGGCCCGCGGCCAACATCGGAACCCGCACCGGCGTGGCGATGGGCTCAAGCGTCACCTTGGTGGGGTCGACGTCGTTCAGCTTCGCGAACACCGGCCACTGCTGGACAGTGGTGGTCAACGGCGGCGCGCCGAGCCGCTTGCCCTCCAGGCTCTTCGGGTCGGTGATGCCGCGGCTCTTGCGGCCGACGATCGCAAATGGCGGCCGGTTGTAAACCATAAAGATCGCCCGGATCGGCGCGGTCGGGTTCTGGTCCCGGAAGCGGATGACGGCGTTGATGTCGGCGAGCGCCATGTCATAGCTGCCTGAGGCTACGCGGCTGATCGGCTCGAACGCGTTGACCGCGTCGTCGACGGTCACATCGAGCGACTCGCCCTGGTAGTATCCTTTATCCAGCGGCAACAAAAACAGCGCCGAAGGCCCTTCGATCCGCCCGTCCAGGCTGAAGCGGATCGGGGTTTGCTCCGGGGTCTGTGCGGCGGCAGAGCCGGTTGTAATGAGGCCGGTTGTACTGAGGCCGGCGGTGATGAGCGCGAGCGCAAATGCAACCGCGCACACACATGAGGTTCGACCGGATCTGATGTGGTCGAGAACGCTCATGGGACGACGTACTCCTACGATGATCTCGTCGGCCCCCGCCCTGAAACCGTACCAGATGCTGATGCTGGCCACAAAAGTACATGATGGCGCAAAGAGCAAGCGGGAACGAACGGACTCGCCAATCTTCATAGAATTGCCAACACCGGCTAGTGTGGCGATTCATCATTGCGGCGGGTCCGAATTGCGGACTTCTGAACCTAAGCCACACTAGAATCAATGAGTTGCTAGTGTGGCGGCTCAGAAGCCCGAATCATTCTCGCGGCGAGTCCGACATGCGGACTTCTGAGCCCAAAGCCACACTAGATTCAATGAGTTGCTAGTGTCCTTCGATTCCGAAGTTCGTATAGGCGGCCGCTGCGAAATGGCACGAACTTCGGAATCGGAACCACTAGTGTCCTGCGATTCCGAAATTCGTATTGGAGGCCGCCGTGAAACCGTACGAACTTCAGAATCGGGACACTAATGCCAGATCGTCTATGCCGGCGGGCATTTTCCGGATCGTGTGCCGGAGCGGCCCGCAATTGTCCCGTCCGCGATCGAAACGGAACGCGTGATGACAGATCGTGACCAACTCAAGCCGTTCCGCGCGCCCTATGCCGGCGCCGATGACGAGATTGCGGCGCGGCTGCTGGCGGGAGCGGAGCGGCCGGTCGAAGCCGAGCGACGGATCGATGCGCGCGCGCAGGCCCTGATCGAGGGAATCCGCAGCCGCGCCGGCGGGCTCGGCGGCATCGAGGACTTCCTGCACGCCTATTCGTTGTCCACTAAGGAAGGGCTTGCGCTTATGGTGCTGGCGGAGGCGCTGCTGCGTGTGCCCGACGACGCCACCACCGATCGCCTGATCGAGGACAAGCTCGCGACCGGCGAGTGGGACACGGCCGAGTTGAAATCGGACACGTTCCTGGTGTCGGCCTCGGCCTGGACGCTTGGCATCACCGCACGGATCATCCAGCCCGGCGAGACGCCGGAAACGATCATCGACGGCCTGCTCAAGCGGCTCGGGCTGCCGGCGGTGCGAACGGCGACGCGGCAGGCCATGCGGCTCCTTGGCTCGCATTTCGTGCTCGGGCAAACCATCGATGAAGCGCTGCGGCGCGCGGGCAGGCATCCGGCGGCGCGCTACTCGTTCGACATGCTGGGCGAGGGCGCGCGCACCGCCGATGACGCGCGCCGCTATCGCGATACCTATGCGGCGGCGATTGCGGCGATCGGTGCCAGCGCCGGGGACGGTGCACTGCCCGACCGGCCCGGAATCTCGGTTAAGTTCTCCGCGCTGCATCCGCGCTTCGAGGCGGTATCGCGTGATCGCGTCTTGAAGGAGCTGGTGCCTGACGTGCTCGCGCTCGCGCGCCAGGCGCGCGACCACGACCTCAATTTCACGATCGATGCGGAGGAGGCCGACCGGCTGGAACTCACGTTAGATGTGCTCGCACGCGTGCTTGCGGACCCGTCGCTGCGCGGCTGGGAAGGTTTCGGCCTTGCGGTGCAGGCGTATCAAAAGCGAGCCGAGGCCGTGATCGGCTGGCTCGACGACACGGCGCGAAACCTTCACCGCCGGCTGATGGTGCGTCTGGTCAAGGGCGCCTATTGGGACACCGAGATCAAGCGCGCTCAGGAACGCGGGCTCGCCGACTATCCGGTGTTCACGCGCAAGGCGATGACCGATCTTTGCTACGCCGCCTGCGCGCGCCAATTGCTGGCTGCGCGGGCGCGCCTGTTCCCGCAATTCGCGACTCACAATGCGCTCACGGTCGCGAGCGTGATCGAGGACGCGGGTGGCGTCGACGGCTTCGAATTTCAGCGCCTGCATGGCATGGGCGAGGTGCTCTACCAGCACCTGCGCCAGGAATTTCCACGTGCCGCGGTGCGGGTCTATGCGCCGGTCGGCAGCCACCGCGACCTGCTCGCCTATCTGGTGCGTCGCCTGTTGGAGAACGGCGCGAACTCGTCCTTCGTTGCCGTCGCCGCTGATCCATCGGTGCCGGTTGAAACACTGTTGAAGCGCCCGCAGCATTGGGTCGGGGATGCTGCGCGTGCGCGCCATCCGCGGATCCCGTTGCCGCGCGATCTCTATGAGCCGGAGCGGCGCAACTCGGCGGGCGTCGAGTTTGGCCATCAGGCGAGCCTCGATGCACTGCTGTCGGAGGTGCGTACCGCGAATGTGCAGGCTTCTGCGCCCACGGATGCCGACAAAAAAGCCGCGCACGCTGCGATGGCGGATGCGAGCGCCGCCTTTCCTGCATGGCAGGCGCGGCCGGTCGCGGAACGCGCGGCGATCCTCAAGCGCGCCGCCGATCTCATCGAAGGGCGTCGCGGGCGGCTGATCGCGCTGATGCAAAGCGAGGGCGGCAAGACGCTCGATGACTGCGTTTCCGAGGTGCGCGAGGCGGTCGATTTCTGCCGCTACTACGCCGTCGAGGCGCGACGCTCGCTCACGCTACAGCCGCTGCCGGGCCCGACCGGTGAGAGCAACGAGCTGCGCTATCGCGGCCGCGGCGCCTTCGTCTGCATCAGCCCGTGGAATTTCCCGCTCTCGATCTTCACCGGGCAGGTCGCAGCCGCGCTCGTCGCCGGAAACACCGTCGCGGCAAAGCCCGCCGAGCAGACGCCCAAGATCGCGGTGGAAGCCGTTCGCATCCTGCATGAGGCCGGCGTTCCGCCTGACGTGCTGAAGCTCGTCGTTGGCGACGGCAAGATCGGCGCGGCGCTGGTGTCGGACGTCCACGCCGCCGGCGTCGCCTTCACCGGCTCGACCGAGGTCGCGCGCATCATCAATCGCGCGCTGGCGGAGAAGGACGCGCCGATCGTACCGCTGATCGCCGAGACCGGCGGCGTCAATCCGATGATCGTCGACGCCACCGCGCTGCCGGAGCAGGTCACCGACGACGTCATCACGTCGGCGTTCCGCTCCGCCGGGCAGCGCTGCTCGGCCCTGCGGCTCCTGTGCGTGCAGGAGGATGTGGCCGATCGCATCATCGACATGATCGCGGGGGCGGCGCTCGAATTGAAGCTCGGCGATCCCGCCGATCCCTCGACCCACGTCGGGCCTGTCATCGACGCCGAGGCCAAGGAGAAGCTCGACCGCTGGATTGCCGAGATGGATCGGCAGGGCCGCCTGCGCTTTCGCTGGGATGCATTCAAGCCGCTGCCCCCCGGCTTGTTCGTGCCGCCGACGATCATCGCGCTCGACCGCGCGGGCGATCTCGAGGAGGAGGTGTTCGGCCCGGTCCTGCATGTGGCGCGCTGGCGTGCCGGCGCGCTCGACCCGCTGATTGATGACATCGCCGCGAACCATTACGCGCTCACGTTCGGTATTCATTCGCGCATCGACGATACCGTCGCGCGGATCGTCGCGCGCGTTCCGAACGGCAACGTCTACGTCAACCGCAGCATCATCGGGGCGGTGGTCGGTACCCAGCCATTCGGCGGCACGCTGTTGTCCGGCACCGGGCCGAAGGCCGGCGGTGCGAACTATCTGCACCGCTTCAGCACCGAGCAGGCCGTGACGGTCAACACCGCGGCGGCGGGCGGCAATGCGAGTTTGCTGACGGCCGAGGAGTGATTTCGGCCCGTTCTAGCCTCGAAGATGCGAGTCCGCGTCTCCGCCGTTGCGCCAGCGACCGGGCGTCAATCCGGTTTCGCGCTTGAAGGCGCGGCTGAACGCGGCTTCCGACTCGTAGCCGACGTCGGCGGCAATCCCGGCGATCGTGTCGGTGCCGTGGCGCAGCCGGTCGGCGGCGAGCTGAATGCGCCAACTGGTCACGTAATCGATCGGCGGCCGCCCGAGCAGCGCGTTGAACCGTTCCGCCAGCACGGTGCGCGAGGAACCTGCCGCGCGCGCGAGATCGTCCGCCGTCCACTTGCGCGCCGGATCGGCGTGCACCAGTGCCAGCGCGCGGCCGACGATCGGATCGTTCAGCGCGGCAAACCATCCCTTGCTGCCAGACGGCAGACGGCTGACGTGACGGCGCAGCACTTCAACGAATAGCAGCTCCATCATGCGGCCGAGGATTGTTTGTGTGCCAGGTGTCGCCGCTTCGACCAGCGATGCGATCTCGCGAACGGTCGACGCCATGAGCGCGCCGACCTTTTCATTGCTGGTCTTCTCGACCAGCATCTGCGGGAGCGTCCGGAATACCGGCGTGAACAGGAACTCGGACGATTCGAGATATCCGCAGATGATCCGGGTTTCCTCGCCGCCACCGCCGTAGTTGAGCGTGTCCACGCCTTCGATCGGGCCCGGCCGGACGATATCCGGCGCAAATGCAAACTCCGGCGGTGTCCCATTCCAGAACCGGTGCTCGCCTGCGAACGGCAGCAGCAGGATGTCGCCGGCCATAATCTCGCGGCGCTCGCCGTTCGCATGTTCGAACGTGCAACGCCCGGCCGCTATCAAATGAAAGACGCTGATGTGGCGCAACCGCGCCAGGGCAGTACTTTCGTCCCAGTGCTTCGGGCTGATTACCCCGAACGGGGCTGTGAAGTACCCTCCGAAAAACACCGAGCCGGTCAGTCGCACGGCTCGCAGCATTTGCGAGAGCGCGTCGGGACCCGCCATGGCGGCGGCCGCACGATCCGGCGTCCCGGCAAAGGAAGGCGGTGTTTCGGTCATTGTTCTGAACGCCGGTTCGGCCGAAAGGTCCCGTCCCTTGTGGTCAGACAGGGCGATACGCGGGATCACCGGCCACAGGATCAAGTATAGCAAAAAAGGAGCATCCCATGTCTGCCCGTCCCATGTCTGCCCTTGCCTTGAAAAATGTGTCGACCGCTGCATTCGACTGGCGTGCCGTTCTGGATGAGATCGGGCCGGAACTCGCCAAAGAGGGCCGCCGCTGCGACGAAAACAATGAATTCGTCGCGGCCAATTTCGAGATATTGCGCGCGCGAGAATTCCTGGCATTGGCCGTTCCCGCCGAACTCGGCGGGCACGGGCTGTCGCGGACCGAAACGGCTGCGGTGCTGCGCA
Source organism: Hyphomicrobiales bacterium (assembly GCA_009377695.1). GTDB lineage: Bacteria > Pseudomonadota > Alphaproteobacteria > Rhizobiales > Xanthobacteraceae > VAZQ01. The sequence goes on from WHTP01000044.1 coordinate 32,427, forward strand.
CGCTGCCGCGATATTGTGCATCGACCGCGCTGGCGCTCGCCATGCATACCCATGTCACCGCCGCCGCGGCCTGGCGCTGGCAGCACCAGAAGGCGCCGACCGACGGCCTGCTGAAGCGCATCGCCAGCGAGCGCATCCAGCTCGTGACGTCAGGCGGATCGGATTGGCTTGCGAGCTCCGGCAAGGCCGAGAAGGTTGAGGGCGGCTATCGCATCCACGCCCGCAAGGTGTTCGCAAGCGGCGCGCCATCGGCGCAACTGTTCATGACCGGCGCCATCGCGGACGATCCGCAGGACGGTCCGACCGTGCTGCAGTTCGGCGTGCCGATGAACGCCAAAGGCGTCTCGATTGTCGAGACCTGGGATACGCTCGGCATGCGCGGTACCGGTTCGCACGACATCGTGCTCGACGGCGTGTTCGTACCTGACGCGGCGATCGCCGCGCGGCGCAAGCCCGATGTCTGGCACCCGCTGTTGCACATCGTGGCGCTGGTCGCGTTCCCGCTGGTCTATTCGGTCTACACCGGCATCGCCGAAGCGGCGCGCGACATCGCTGTCGCGGAAGCGCGCAAGCGCCGTGATCCGGCCGTCGAATCCGTGGGCATGCTGGACACCGAACTCGCGTCGGCGCGCATCGCCTGCGATAGCCTGGTCGCGTTCAGCGAGACCGCGCAGCCCGGTGCGGAGACCACTAACACGACTTTCATCCATCGCTCGCTGATCGCGCGTAGCGTGCTGCGCACGGTCGATCTCGCGATGGATGTCGCCGGCGGTGCCGCCTACTTCCGCAAGCTCGGTCTCGAGCGCCTGTTTCGCGACGTGCAAGGCGCGCGCTTCCATCCGATGACGGATACGGGGCAGCGCCGTTTCGCCGGACGCAGCGCGCTCGGTCTGCCGATTGACGACTAAATCTTTCATCACCTGAACGCTTATTCACGGTGTGACGTCGCTGCCGCCTTGCGCGAACAAGGCAGCAGCGCTCTTTCGAATCGATGCAACGTTGCGATTACACTTTCTGAACATCCGTTGATCTACATTGCAAAAACATAATTCGGTGCGCCATTCATCCGCCGGAGCGCTTTGATTAGATCGATGTTGATCCCCAGTGAGGGGACAACATGAGAGGACTCGAAAATGCGTATGATGACCAGCCGCACAATCGCTGTTGCGGCCGCGGCCGCGATTGCGCTGACTGCTGCGACACTGCCCGCCGGCGCCGGCGGTGGTACCTACCACCGTAACAATGACGCCGCTGCTGCCGCCGCCGTCGTTGGGATCTTCGGCACCATGGCGGCAACCATCGTGGCCAACCAGCACCGCCGAGCGCACCACTACTACCATCCGGGCGTGGTCCACCGTGGCCACTGGCATGGCCATCGCCACCACTATCGTTATCGCTAACTGGTGTCACATTCTGTCAGCCGGCGTTGCCGATAGGCGGCGCCGGCTTTCCGGCCGCCGGCGTTAACACTCTTTTGCAACTTGCGGGTATGCTGAAGAGGATGAGTGATTCGCTCGAGCGGCTCTACGCGGCGGTTGTCGCCGCCAAGGACGGCGATCCGGCCACGTCGCGGACGGCGAAACTCCTGCGCGCTGGCCGTGGCAAGATGGCCAAGAAGGTTGCCGAGGAGGCGGTCGAGGTGGTGATCGACGCCATGCACGGGGAGACCGAGGCGGCGGTCAAGGAAAGCGCCGACCTCATGTATAACCTCGTCGTGCTGTGGGTTGCGGCCGGAATTCATCCGAACGACGTCTGGGCCGAGATGGACCGGCGCGAGCGCATGTTCGGCATCGCCGAGAAGCTGCCGAAACGCTCGAGTCCCGCATTCGCACGCCGGAAGGTTGTCGCGCTCGCCGGTGTCCGCAAGCGCTAACGCTTCTCGCTGCCACGCCCAACGTTGCTGCGTCACGGCGCCGTCATGGACATCGCCACCCCGCGCCGCTAGCCCGTGATCTGACCAAAACGGATCGTGATCTCGCCCTTAGTTTGAGCAAGATCGTCTCCGAAAACCAGTTTCCACGTTTCGGATCATGCTTTAAGCATCCCCCCGCATGCTGAGGAAAATGTACGACTGGTGCGTCGCGACGGCGGGCAAGCCCTATGCGACGTGGTCCATGGGCACGGTCTCGTTCGTCGAAAGCTCGTTCTTTCCGATTCCGCCCGACGCCATGCTGATCCCGATGTCGCTGGCGCGGCCTGACCGGGCCTATTACTTCGCGACCGTCTGCACGCTGACGTCGGTCGCGGGCGGTATTCTCGGCTATGCGATCGGCTATTTCCTCTACGAGTCGCTGGGGCTGTGGCTGATGCAGATCTACGGCTACGGCGACAAAATCGAAGCGTTCCAGCAGCAATACAAGGAGTGGGGCGCCTGGATCATCGTGCTGAAGGGACTGACGCCGATCCCGTACAAGATCGTCACCATCGCATCGGGTTTTGCGCACTATCCGATCCTGCCGTTCATCCTGCTGTCGTTCATCGCGCGCGGGATGCGGTTCTACCTGGTGGCGTTCCTGATCAATCGCTACGGCGAGCGCGCACGCGAGATCATCGAAAAGCGGCTGGGGCTCTGGACCACGATCGCCGCGATTGTTCTTTTGGTCGGGATTGTGGCGGCGCTCTACCTGTTTTGACGCGCATTCGTGAGGATGATCGAAAAAGCCTGCCCGGACTTGATCCAGGGTGGGAACCGGCTTTTCGGAAGCATGCCTCGACCCCGACCCGAGGGATCATCCTCAAATCAAAGGCTGAAATCTCATTTTCGCCACGTGCGGCGCCTACAGAGGGTTGTGGAACACAGGCGGCGCGGATGGGCGCTCCTTGATGCCAATGTCCATTTTTCGTCATCAGCAGCAGAGTGGCCCTGACTTGGATTCGGCCTTGATACGGCTTGCCGTTGCTGCGCTGGCCGGCTGCCTGACCGTGACCGCGGCCCAAGGTCAATCGTCTCAAGCGCAAGTCCAGCCGCTCCAATTGCAGTCGCCTCTGGCGCAGCAGGACGCGCAGGCTCCAGAATCGGTGCCATATGCGGAACCGCCGGCAGCGGAGGAGGGGCCTTCTCCAGGTAACCGCCCGGGATTCCTCGACGCGCTCGGCCGCTGGCTTGGCGACTCGAAGGCGGCGATCGATTCGCAGATGAAGAGCACCCAGGAGACTCTGGGAACGCTTGGCAGTCAGGCAAGGGATGCCGCCAGCACCGTCGTCGCCGTGCCGGGGAGCCGCATCATCACCGGGCGCCAGCTTTGTCCGCCGGCCGCCAACGGCGCGCCGGATTGCGAGCAAGGCGTCGAGGCACTGTGCCGCGCCAAGGGATTCCAAAACGGCCGCTCGCTCGACGTGACGTCATCGCAGCGATGTCCGGCCAAGGTCTGGATGTCGGGACGCCCGCCGGTTGAAGGCGAATGTCGGCTCGAGACCTACGTGACCCGCGCCGTCTGCCAGTAAGACTTCCATCCCTGATACGCCGCCGGCAGCTTCCATGATGAGCCCGCAACATTGCGCGCGTAGCGCGATGTTGTGCTAACGTCTGCCCATCAGAACAAAAATGCGGGGAGGGCGGGATGACACACAGGATCGTGGGCGGATCGTTGATCGCGGCGGTAATTGCCGTCGCGGCGCTCGGCATCAGCAACAGCGCGCAGGCGCAAGACAAATCCCAAGGGAAAACCCAAGACAAACCTCAAGACAAGCTCCGGGTCATCGTGTTTCCCGGCCTGTCGAACCTCGCCCAGTTCGCGGCCGAGTCGCAGGGCTTCTACAAGAAGCGCAATCTTGCGGTCGAGCTCATCAACACGCCCAATTCCGGCGAACTCCGCAAAGGGCTGGCCGAAGGCCGTTACGACATCGCCCACGGCGGCGTCGACAATGCGGTCGCCCAGGTCGAGAACGATAAGACCGATCTCTTCATCTTCATGGGCGGCAACAGCGGCCTCAACAGTCTGTTCGTGCAGCCGGAGATCAAATCCTACGAACAGCTCCGCGGCACCACCATGGCGGTCGACGCGCCCAACACCGCATTCGCTCTGCTGCTCTACAAGATGCTGGATGTGAAGGGCATCAAGCGCGCCGACTACAAGGTCCAGCCGGTCGGCGCGACGCATCTTCGCCTCGCGGCGATGCTGAAGGACAAGACCTATTCGGCGGCCATGCTCTCGCCGCCCGGCTCGATCCAGGCGGCGCGCGCCGGCTTGAAGGATCTCGGATCGTCGGTCAGCGTCGTCGGTCCGTACCAGTCTGATGGCGGCTGGGTGCTTCGCTCGTGGGGCAAAGCCAATGCCGCCACGCTCACCCGCTACATCCAGGCGAACGTCGAAGGCATCCGGTGGGTGCTCAATCCCGCCAACCGCGCAGCGCTTACGGCGATCGTCGCGGCACGGCTGAAGCTCCCGCCCGACGTCGTAACGGAATCGCTCAAGCTCGCCGACGATCAGAAAGGCTTCGCGACCGATGCGCGGTTCGACCTCGACGGCTTCCGCAACGTGCTCAAGCTGCGCGCCGACATGCTCGGCACCTGGGGCGGCAAGCCACCGGCGTCCGACAAATATCTCGATCTCTCGTATTACGACCGCGCGCTGAAAGGATTGTGATATCCGTGACGGTCGCCCTTCGATTGGGTGGAACCAACATCATCGTAAGATGGATACGTTTACGCGCGTTGGCTCGCACCTCATCAGGATGACGATCAGGGGTTAGGGCGCCTCGATAAGGCGATGGCTTTTTAATTCCGCTCGTCGGGTAGCACCGGCAGCGGATGGAATTCGATGCCTTCCTCGTGCAGCTCCTTGGCTTCCTGCGGCGAGGCTTCGCCGTAAATGGATCGATGCTCAGTCTCGCCGTAATGCATCTTGCGCGCTTCATCGGGAAACTTGCGGCCGACATTGTCGGCGTTTTTGGTCAGGTGGTCGCGCAGTTCCTTGAGCTTCGCACGGAACTCGCGCTCCTCCGGGGACACCATGGCGACCGGCGCTGGCGTTTCGGGCGCCGCGGGCGCTTCGGCGGCCGGCGCGGGAACAGACGGACGGGCGCGCTTCTTGGTGCCGGCGAGCGTGGGCGCCATCAGCGCCTTTTCGATTTTCGTATCGCCGCAGACGGGGCATTCGATCAGTCCGCGCTTCGCCTGCTTGTCGAAGGCCGCGGAGTTTTGGAACCAGCTTTCGAATGTATGGCCCTTTGCGCAAACGAGCGAGTAATGGATCACGACGAGCCTCCGACCGCGTGCAGCGGCACCGTCCTTGAGGGCTCGATCATCTCGAAACGGCGTCCATGCTGCAGCGAGGGAATCCGCGCACGCGCGGTCGTCACCTCGGCTGGATCGATCTTCGCCATCACCACGCCGGGCTCGGTACCGCCCTCGGCGAGGATACGGCCCCACGGATCAATGATCAGTGAATGGCCGAAGGTATCGCGGCCATCCTCGTGGTGGCCGCCCTGCCCCGCGGCGAACACGAACGACGTATTCTCGATTGCACGCGCGCGCAGCAGCACATGCCAGTGCGCCTCGCCGGTTTGCTTGGTGAAGGCGGCCGGGCTGGCGATAAAGGACGCGCCCGCTTCGGCGAGTGCCCGGTGCAGCGTCGGGAAACGCAGGTCGTAGCAGATGGTCAGGCCGAGGCGGCCCCACGGCAGGTCGGCCACCGCGGCCTGCTCGCCCGGGCGATAGCTCCGCGATTCGCGATAGCTCTCGCCGCCGGCGAGATCGACGTCGAACATGTGGATCTTATCGTAACGGGCGACGATCTCGCCCTGCGGATCGATCACGAACGAGCGGTTGGCGGCGCGGTCCGGCGAAATCTTGATTGCGAGCGAGCCGATGTGGACATGGATGCCGAGCTTGCGCGCGAGCGAGCGGAAAGCGGCCAGGCTCGGGTCGCTTTCCTCCGGCGCGACGGCGGCGAGCATCACGTCGCGCCTGTTCGCCACGACGTTGGTCATTTCCGGCGTCTGCACATAGTCAGCGCCGTTCGCCTTCGCCTCTTCGATCAGCTTGACGGCCGCGTCCAGATTGCGCGCGGGATCGAGTCCCGAGCACATCTGCACCAGTCCGACGGTGAAGGGCGTGGTCATGCCGCTTGTCCTTTGCTCTGCGCCAGCAAGGCATCGAGCTTGCCGGCGCGTTCCAACTCATGCAGGTCATCGCTGCCGCCGACATGCATTCCGCCAATAAAGATCTGCGGCACGGTCATGCGACCATTGGCGCGTTCGATCATCGCCGCTCGTCCGGCCGGATCGCCGCTGACGTCAATTTCGGTGAATTGCACGTTCTTGCGGTTCAGCAGCGCCTTGGCCGAGATGCAATAGGGGCAATAGCGGGTCGTATAGATTTCAACCTTGCTCATTTGGATTGCCATTTTCTGCAAAGTTTATATGGGATTGCGTACCCCTGCCACAACCCGCGCGAATACCAGGGCATCGACCTGCGTGGCGCCGGCGCGCAGCAGCGCTCGTGCACAGGCATCCATCGTGGCGCCCGAGGTGAGGACGTCATCGATCAGGATCAGCCGGCGGCCGGCCACCTCGGCCTTGCCGTCAGGCGGCACGCGGAACGCGCCCTGGACGTTCTGCGCGCGGGCGGATTGTGAGAGCCCGACTTGTTGCGGCGTCGCCTTGACGCGCTTCAGCGCCCGGTAGCTCACCGGGACGGCACTTATCTTGGCAATAACCTCCGCGAGCAGGGCCGACTGGTTGAACCGCCGCGCCCATTGCCGGCGCCAGTGCAGTGGCACGGCAACGAGGGCATCGGCCTCGCGCAACAGCGGCTGGCCGGCCGTCGCCATCCAGCGGCCCATGGTGGGTGCGAGATCGAGCCGGTCGCCGTATTTGAATGCATGTACCAGGGTGCGCGCGACGTCGTCGTAGCGCACGGCGGCGCGGGCGCGGTGATAGGCCGGCGGATCTGCGATCGCCTCCATCGACAGGATGCCGGGACCGGGGTCGTAGGTGAACGGGATGCCGAGCCGCTCGCAGTACGGCGGGGCGATGAACGAGAGCTTCGCCCAGCAGGCCGGGCACAGCCCGGCGTCGCCCACGGGCTCGCGGCAGGACGCGCAGAGCTGCGGTAGCGCCAGATCGACGACCAGCCCGAACGTCGTGCGCAGCGCGCCAGCGATGCGCCGCAGCCGCGTCGGCTGCGTATCTGCGGTGGCGGGCCCCGTCTCCATCGCGGCAACGCTAGCGTGGTTATGGTGCACCCTCAATGTGAGAGTGAGCCAACGTGCATTCGGCCTCTCCGCGCCTCTCCCCACCGCTGTCGCGGGGGGAGGGGGGCGAGAGACCCGTCGCACATGACCAACTCATCGCGGCAACCTGTGCGCGGACTATTCGGTCGAAATCATTGCGAAGCGATATTAGACTCGGCTGATGACAGCGAGCCCCATCATTTTCGACCGTCAGCTTCTGCGCGACCGGCGCCGGCGTGCGGGACGGCTGGGCGCGTCGGACTTTCTGGTCCAACGCGTCGCGGAGGACATGGCCGAGCGGCTCGCCGTGGTCCTGCGCCAGTTCGATCTCGCTGTCGATCTCGGCACGCCGGGAGACGCGGTGCGACGCGCGCTCCAGGCCACCGGAAAGATCGGCACGGTCATTGCAGCCAGCCCGTTGGCGACGCCAACACCACGCGGCGCTCTCGCGGTTGTCGCCGACGAGGAGATGCTGCCGTTCCGCGACGCTTCGCTCGACCTCGTGATATCAGCACTGTCCCTGCAATTCGCCAACGACCTGCCCGGTGTGCTGGTGCAGATCAGGCGCGCGTTGCGGCCGGACGGTCTCCTGCTCGCGGCGCTCCCTGGCGGCGACACGCTCACGGAACTGCGACAGGCATTTGCCGAGGCCGAAGCGGAGATCGAGGACGGGATTTCGCCGCGCGTCGCGCCGTTCGCCGACTTGCGCGAGCTTGGCGCGCTGCTGCAGCGCGCGGGATTTGCATTGCCCGTCACCGACGTCGATCGCGTGACCGTCCGTTATTCGTCCCCCATAGCACTCATGCATGATCTCCGCCGCATGGGCGCCACCAATGTGCTGACCGAGCGGCGGCGCAAGCCGCCCAGGCGCGCGACGATGATGCGGATGATCGAGATTTACGGCGAGCGCTTTGCGGACAGCGACGGCCGCGTTCGCGCGACGTTCGAGATTGTATGGCTGTCAGGCTGGGCGCCGCACGAGAGCCAACAGCAGCCGCTCAAACCCGGCTCGGCGCAGCACCGGTTGGCGGACGCCTTGGGAACGAAGGAGCAGCCGGCGGGCGAGAAGGCGAAACGCTAGTGGTCCGATTCTAACATTCGCATCCCTTCTCAGCGGGCGACGTTGCGAACGTTAGAATCAAAGGACCACTAGCAAATATAAACTGCTAGTGGAGTTTTGGATTTGACATTCGCTTTGGGAGTCTGCGGTCAACGGGGTAGCGAATGTCAAATCTACTCCACTAGCGCATGTCCCGGCGAAGCGGGCGCCGGTTCGCCGGAATATGCGGCATGTCAAAGCATGCGCGACGTCAAGAGTCGCGCCTTCCACCTTTTACGTTCCTTCGGCGTCACAGCAGCGTCGTCAGGTGTGAGATCAAGGGAACGTCTGCGGGCGGCATCGGATAGTCCCTCAGCCGGTTCGGGCGGACCCATGCCAGCGCCTGGCCCTCGCGCGCGCTGACCATTCCTTCCCAGCGCCGGCACACGTAGA
>WHTP01000043.1 GCA_009377695.1 Hyphomicrobiales bacterium
GCCGCGCATCTACTACCGAAACCTCTGGCGCTATTCGACGTGCTTCATCGGCGGCTCCGTCTCAGCTGAGGCGAATGGCGTCGTCGATTGCGTCGAAGGCGCGACCGTGCGTCTCATCCGCAACGGCCAGCCGGTCGCCGAGTTGCAGAGCGACAACTACGGCGACTTCAAGTTCGACAAGCTTGCCGAGGACTCGGGCGCTTACGTCGTGGAGATCGAGGCCGCCGGTCACAAGAAGAAGACTGTCGAAACAAGGCTTGGCGTGAGCGCCAATTTGGGCGAGATCAGGCTGTAGATTAATTCGGCACTGCTTTCGTTCTGTGTCACGGCCGGGCTTGCCACCGCTAGTGTCCCGATTCCGAAGTTCGTACCATTTCGCGGCCGCCTCTTATACGAACTTCGGAATCGAAGGACACTAGCAACTCTTTGAATCTAGTGTGGCTTTGGCTCAGAAGTCCGCATGTCGAACTCGCCGCGAGAATGATGCGGACTTCTGAACCGCCACACTAGCCGTGGTATACCCGACGTGCGAATCGTAACGTGCGCGACTCGGGCAAGCTCGAGTTGCGGTGCCATCGACGTCTTTGATACTCCGTTCGAAGCAAGACGTGGATGCCGGGCATCGCAGACAAGTTTACGCAGTCTGCGCAAGCTCGACCGCGTTGCCGGGCATGACGAAGCCGGAAAATTGCGCTCCATGATCGATCCATCAACCTCTCTGTTTTTCCCCGCCCTCGGCCCCATCTACCAAAGCCTTGCGCCATGGGCGGAAGCCGCCTTGCGCGCTGTCGTCGGCCTGTGGATGATCCCGCACGCGCTGCGCAACACCTTCGGCTTCTTCCCGACCACCGGCGTGCGCTCGCACAGTCTCACTGAGCTGGCGGCGCAGCTCGACCGTGACGGTTACCGGCCGGGAAAATTATGGGCACCCGCGATCGCACTGACGCAGCTTGTCGGCGGACCGCTGCTCGCACTCGGGCTGTTCACACGCCCGGCGGCGTTTGCGATCTTCGTGTTCCTCGTGGTCACCAATGTCGAACGCTGGCGCGTCGGAAAATACTTCTGGAATCAGCTCGGCCTCGAATACACGGTGATGTGGACGGTCGCCGCCTTCTATTTCGTGGTCCATGGCGGCGGCCGCATGTCGCTCGACCATCTCCTCGACCGGGCGTTCTAGTGGAGTGGATTTGATCCGCGGCGGAAGCCGGCTTCAGGAAAAGAGCATGTTCGAGCGAAGAGAGACGCGGCCGCAAGGCCGGCAAAGATTGGGGCGGCATGTCGAACGTCCCTGAGCCGAGTGCGGGCGCGATCGCAGCCGAGCCACTGCCCGCCCCGAAGATATGGGGTTATGTCACGACGCTCGGTTGGGCCGTGCTTATCAACGTGGTCGCGACCTGTGTTGCGATCGGCGCACTCTATCTTTGGGACCCCAAGGCGTTTCCTGTCGACCTCGCCTTCGCCGACTCGATCACGAATGCGCGCTACATCGGCGGGACCACGCTGATCGCGAACATCGTCCAGATCGCCCTTCTCATCGGCGTGGTCCGGCTCGCGCGCTGGCCCGCCAAGGATTATCTCGCGCTGATCTGGCCGGAACGCCGAGAGATCGCGATTGGGATCGCGGCCTTTATTGCCGTGCTGCCGGTCCTGGACGGATTGGCCTATCTGTCCGGCGAGCCGATCATCCCGCCCTTCATCATCGATATCTATCGCAACGCGCAATCGACGGGCTCGTTGCCATTGCTGTGGCTTGCCATTGTGATTGCCGCGCCGGTCGCAGAGGAGATCATCTTCCGCGGGTTCATCTTTCGCAGCTGGGTCCGACCCTCGCGCTACCCCTTCATCGGCATCGTCGTCGTGTCCGTCGTGTTTGCCGTTATCCACATCCAATACAACTGGTTCGGCGTGTTCCAGGTGTTCTTGATCGGGCTGGTGCTGACCTGGGTTCGCTGGCGCAGCGGCTCGACGCTGCTGCCCATGGTGCTGCATGTCATCGCGAATTTCTACGCGATGATGCAGGCTGTCGTATTCGTCCACTGGCTCTCGTAAGCCACTAATTAGTGTCCGCATGTCGGACTCGCAGCGAGAACGATGCGGACTTCCGAACCGCCACACTAAGCGACCGGTGTTTGCCGCGGCGCGCCATGCTGCTTGGGCAATGCGCTCCCGCATTCGGCAGCCGACACTTCCCATTTACCACGCATGCGCGCGCGCCCATCAGCTCGCCTGTGCAATCGCGTCCATCAGCATTTCCAGCCCCGCGCGAATTCTACCAATCTCCGATGCATGCCGCTATGGTTGCCGTGCACGGAGCCGACATGACCATCAGGACCAAAACAATCACGCGTGGCGAGCGTGTCGCCTATCTTGCGCGGCCGGCCGATGCCCGAGCCGGCGTATTGCTGCTGCCGTCGGTGCACGGCATCGACCAATACGCCACGGCCTATGCCCACGCGCTGGCCGAGGCTGGCCTCGCAACCATCATCTGGGAGCCGTTTCCTGGACTGCCACCGGCCGAAACCCGCGAACAGCGTGCGACGCGGCTGGCACCGCTGACGGACGCGACGTCGCTGCGCGAGATAACGTGGTGGCTCGACGTCATGGCCCGCGAGCTTGCACTGACGACGATTGGCACGGCCGGCTTCTGCCTTGGCGGCCGTTACGGATTGCTGCTCTCGGCGCGCGATAAGCGCATCGCGGCTTGCGTATCCTATTATCCGACCATCGAGACGCCGCCATTGCCGGGCCAGGACGAGGATGTCGTCGCGCTGGCGGCGCGCATTCCATGCCCGGTGGATATGATCCGCGCCGGCAAGGATCATCTGACCAGCGATGACATCTTTCAGCGGCTGCGAGCCAATCTGCAACGCCGCTCGGCGCCGACGATCGTCCAGCATTATCCCGATGGTGACCACGGCTTCATGCAGCGCAGCGGCGCGGCGAACGAAGCGGCCATTCATCTGTCGACGCCGCAGACGATTGCGTTTTTGAAGGCGGCATTGGCCGCCTGATCTCTCTCCGTCATCCTGAGGCGCGAGCCATAAGCGCGTTCTACGCGCGTCTTCGACGCGCTATGGCGAGCCTCGAAGGATGCACGGCCGAGGTGCACGAACTGTTGCCGTCGTCCTTCGAGGCCCTCGCTACGCTCGGGCACCTCAGGATGACGGATCGAGGTTAGAGTGTTCCGGTACATTTTAATCCCTGATCACCGCCTTCGCGGCCTCCACGATATCCGGTGGGATCGCGTAGATATCATCCACGACCTTGCGCGCGGCCTCGCCCACGATCGGCGACAGCGGCAGGCGCAGCTTCTGCACCTCCGCGATGAACGCCGGATCCTTCATCGTCTCCGCGAACGCGGCGCGCAGGATACGCACACGATCGGCCGGGACCGCCGACGACGCAATGAACGGCCGGCCGAGCTGGTTCGAGGCGAGCAGCAGCCGCATGATCTGGCGCGCGCGTTCGTTGGGTGCGATGTCGATGCTGAACGGCACGTCCGGCGGCAGGTCGGGCGCGGTCGCCGGCGACGAGCGGATCACCGGATTGATCTTCTTCCCCTTGATCCACTCGACCGGGATGCTGCTCCAGGCGCCGCAGTCGCCGTCGAGCTCGCCGCGTTCGATCGCGATGCGCTGCTCGGCGCTGCCGGGATAGCCGCCGACCTGCTGCAGCTTCACGCCGAAGATGTTCTTCATGATGCGCTGGTTGAGATCGCTCGAGCTGCCGGCGCCGGTCGAGCCGTAATGCACCTTCGGCCGCGCCTTCAGCTCGTCGAGCGTCTTGATGCCGAGCGTGTGCCACACGTAGCAAACCGTCAGGTCCTGACTGATGCTGCCGATCCAGTTGTATTTGCGGAAATCGATCCTGATCTTCTCCGGGCTCAGCCTCGCTTCGCCGATGGCGCCGAAATTGAAGGTGTTGAGGACCGTGCCGTCCTTCGGAGCGGTGGCGTCGAGATAGTGCACGGCAGTGAGGCTTCCCGCGCCGGGCATGTTCTGAACCATGATGGTCGGATTGCCGGGAATGTGGCGGCCCATATGCCGCGCCAACATGCGCGCGTTGGTGTCGTAGCCGCCGCCCGGCGAGAAGCCGGCGAGGATGTTGATGGTTTTGCCCTTGTAGAAATCCTGCGCTGCGGCTGAACTCGCCGCAAGCAGACCAAGGATGCCGACCACGGCGGCGCGGCGTTTGCCCATGAAGCGGTTTCCTCCTTAACGCGGCGCGGATTTTCAGGCCCCGCACTCGTCGTCATCTTACCGGCTGCGCGTGCGCAAGAAAGAGGGGTCCGCCACGGCGCCAATTGCTACACCGCCGGCTCGAAGCCGGCATCCTCCCAAACCGATCGATGGGCCGGGTCCGACAGGAACGCGATGAAGGCCTCCGCCGGCTCCGGCGCGGCGCTCTCGGTAAGCACCGCAGCGCCATAGACGATGAGGCTCTGCAAGGCCGGCGGCAGCAGGCCGACCAGCGCGACGCCCTCGACCGCGATGACTTCGCTCACCGGATAGATGCCGATGTCCGCTTCACCTGTGGTGATCCGCTCGACGCCACCGTCAAGTGCGTTGCTGTAGGTCAGCTTCCGTTGCAGCTCGGTTTCGATGCCGAGCTCTTGAGCAACATTGGCAAGATGGGCGCCGCTCGGCGTCGCGTTCGGGTTCGCATGCACGATGGAACGCGCACTGAGCAGCGCATTCTTGAAGTGCTCCGGCATCGAAATGTCCGGATGCGGCGCTCCCGCGCGCACGATAACGCCGATGCCGACGCTGCCAAGAACCGCGCGGGGCTGCAGCTTGAGTGTACCAGCCTTGACCAAGGCGTCGATCGCGGGCACCGGCATGAACACCATATCGGGCGTGCCGCCGGCCGCGAGCCGCTTCTGAATCTCACTGATCACGGCGTAGGTGTAATTCAGCTTGTGACCGGTGCGCTGCTCGAACTGTGGCGTGAGGATAAGGAGCGCCTCTTTCGGTGCACCGCCGCTGTAAACGTTGATGGTCGCCATGCCCGCTCCGCTCCTTTGTTTCAACAATGGAGCCGATAACGAGGCAGGCAAGTCAAGCGCAATTCAGGCCAAGCTACGCCTTGGCGCCGCAGCGTGTTGCCCGCCCGCCGGAACGAACAGCGCCATTTCGAGGACGACGCGTTTCCACATCGTCATGGCCGGGCTTGTCCCGGCCATCCATGTCTTTCATACTCCAGTGAACCAAGACGTGGATGCTCCGCACAAGCCGGGGACGACGACGTTAGCGGGGAGCGCCAACCAGATGAACTTCGCAAAACTCTATACTTGGGTGGTCGGCGGATTGTTCCTGATCGTGGTCGGCTACACCTTGGCCGTTGAACTTGTCACCAAGGGCGTCACGCTGGAGGCCGGGCACAAGGCACTGCACGTGCTGATCGGCGTCTGGGCAGTGGTCATCGTCGTCAAGAAGCTCGAGCCGCAATACCGGATCTTCGCGCTCACCAACGGCATCCTCTGGGGCGCCGTCGCCATCGTCGGCTGGACCATGCCCGACTTCCACGGCCTCGATGCCTTCAACCGTCTCGACACCATCCTGCACACGATCGTTTCGGCGACTGGACTGGCGAGCGTGGCGCTTACAAAAGGCGTAGACCGCATCAAGATCGCATGAATCTTGCGTCAGCAATAAGAGCACTTGCTGGTCGAGGTTCTTGCTTCTGATCTATCTGATACTGAAAACGCTCCGCGTAGACCTGCCGTTGTGCATTTTAAGATAATCGTTCCGTTCGACGACGCAACTTGCTCATCATTGATGCCGGCTGTGTCTTTCGAAAGGCTTGCAAACGCAACCTGAAAAGATTGCGTTTGCCGAATTGTATGAAATTGTTTTTCGACATGAGCCTGCCGGAAGCCTATTGGCGAAAAGCCATTTGTGGGCGAAAGCAAAAGCAGGCCGCTTGCCATCGTCCCCACCCGCGCCCAAAATAGCGCCACATCCACGACAGCACCGGCTCGCCTCGAGCCAAAAGACCGGGTTCCATCCATGCCAAAAACCCTGTTCGAAAAAATTTGGGACGCCCATTTCGTCGCGCGGCGCATCGACGGTCGCGACCTGATCTATATCGACCGCCATGTGCTGCATGAGCTGCACGCGCCGCACGCATTCGAGCAGCTCGCCAAGCAGGGCCGCAAGGTGCCGCGGCCCGACCTCACCTTCTCGATGCAGGACCACACGGTCTCAACCAGGCCCGGCCGCACCGACGAGTCGAACCCATCGGGCGCGGCGTTCCTGCGCGCCATGCGCGAAGGCAGCGCCAGGAACGGCATCCGCGTCTTTGACCTCGGCGATCCCGAGCAGGGCATTTCGCACGTGGTCGCGCCGGAGCTCGGCATGGTGCTGCCGGGCGCGACCCACGCGGTGCCCGACAGCCACGCGTCGACCGTGGGCGGGCTCGGCGCCATGGCGTTCGGCTGCGGCACCACGGAATTGGCGCACATCCTCGCCACGCAGGTGATCGCGATGAAACGGCCGAAGTCGATGCGCATCCGGCTCGACGGCACGTTGGCGCCGCATGTGACCGCCAAGGACGTGGCGCTCAAGATCATTGCGCAGCTCGGCATGGCGGGCGGGCGCGGCCACGTGGTCGAATACGCGGGCGCCGTCGTGCGCGCGATGGCAATGGAAGGGCGCATGACGCTCTGCAATCTCAACATCGAGATGGGCGGCCGCTCGGGCTTCGTCGCGCCGGATGGGCAGACCTTCGAATGGATCGCCGGCCGGCCGTTCGTGCCGAAAGGCGCGCAGTGGGAGCAGGCGCTCAAGCATTGGCACACGCTCAGGACCGACGACGACGCCACGTTCGACACCGAACACGTGATCGACTGCGCCGCGCTCGAGCCGCAGATCACTTGGGGCACCGATCCGAGCCAAGTGGTCGGCATCTCCGGCCGGGTGCCCGATCCGGCGGCCGATCCCGGCCGGCGCGGAGCAATCGAAGGCGCGCTCGCCTACATGGGCCTCAATCCGGGAACGCCGCTCGCCGGCCTGCCGATCAACCGCGTGTTCATCGGCTCCTGCACGAATGCGCGGCTGCCCGACCTGCAGGCCGCGGCTGACGTGGTGCGCGGACGCCGCGTGGCCGAAGGCGTGGTCGCCATGGTGGTGCCGGGCTCGTCGTCGGTGAAGCGCGAAGCCGAGGCAAATGGCCTCGACAAGGTGTTCCGCGACGCGGGTTTCGCCTGGGGCGAATCCGGCTGCTCGATGTGCGCGGGCGGCAATGGCGACCGCGGCGAGCCGGGCGAGCGCATCGTGTCCACCACCAATCGCAATTTCGAGAATCGCCAGGGTCCGAAGACGCGCACACATCTCGCGAGCCCCGCGACGGCGGCCGCCAGCGCCATTGCCGGCCGCATCGCGGACGTGCGCAGCCTGACAGGAGCCGCCTGATGCAGCCCTTCACCAAACACACCGGCATCGCCGTGCCGCTGCTCAAGGACGACATCAACACCGACCAGGTCGCGCCGGTGCAGGCGATGCGCGCGCTCAAGCCGGACTACAAGGCGCTCCTGTTCATGCGCGCACGCCAGCGCGACGACGGCAGCGAAGACCCCGATTTCGTGCTGAACAAGCCGCAATTCCGCAATCCCGGAATCCTGGTGACGGGACACAATTTCGGCGCGGGCTCATCACGCGAGGCCGCGGTGTGGGGGATGCTCGCCAACAACATCCGCGTGATCGTGGCGCGCAGCTTCGCCGACATCTATCGCGAGAACTGCCTGCAGAACGGCCTGCTGCCGGTCGTGCTGGCGCCAAGCGATGCGGACGCGTTCGAGCAGCGCGTGATCGCCGCAATGGCTCGGCGCCGTTCACCGTCGATCTCGAGACCCAGACCATCAGCGGCCCGGGCGGCCCCGATGTCACATTCGATATCGCGGCCTCGGACCGCACGCGTCTCTTGGAAGGGCTCGATGACATCGGGCTCACGCTCAAGCACGCCGACGAGATCAAGGCGTTCGAGCAAGGCATGGCGGCATCGCAGCCCTGGCTGCAGACCGCGACCGACAGCCGCCTATAAGGCTTGATCAGTCATGGCCGGGGTCGTCCCGGCCATGAGATGGCGAGAGTGTTATCCGGGAGGAAATGTATGAACGTGCGCCAAAAATTCCGAGCCATCATGTCCGGCAAGCGGCTCGTGCTGATGCCGGGCTGCTATGACGCATTGTCCGCGCGCATCATCGAAGCGGAAGGCTTCGAGGCCATCGTCGCCGGCGGCTATGCGGCGATCGGCAGCCTGTTGGCGCAGGCCGACATGGGCCAATCCAACATGCGCGACTATGCCGAGCACTATGGGCGCGTCTGCGCGGCGGTGAACGTGCCTGTCTATGTCGATGCCGACACCGGCTTTGGCGGCGTCAACAATGTGCGGCAGATGGTGCGCGCGTTCGAGGACGCCGGCGTCGCCGGACTGTTCATCTCGGACCAGGTGTTCCCGAACCGCTGCGGCTATCTGCCCGGCAAGCAGGTGATCCCGACCGAGCAGATGCTGGCCAAGCTGAAGGCCGCGCTCGACGCGCGCCGCGATGGCGACCTCTTCATCGCCGCCCGCACCGACGCGGCCGGTGTGACCTCGGTCGAGGATGCGATCGAGCGCTGCCAGTTGTTCATGGAAGCCGGTGCCGACATGGCAAAGCCGATGGGCGTCGACACCATTGCCGACATCAAACGCGCGATGCGCGAGATTCCCGGCCCGCACATGGCGACGCTCTCGCAAGCGGCCGGGCCGAAGGCGCGCAGCCTCGAAGACCTGGAGGCGGCCGGCGTCGTCGCCGCGACCTTCCCGTCACTGCCGCTGTTCGCGGCGGCATTGGGCGTGCGCACAGCACTGCGCAGCCTCAAGCAGAAGAACTCGCTGAGCGCATGCCAGGACCAGGTGCTCACGCTCGATGAGTACTACGATCTCGTCGGCTTGAAGCGGATGCTCGCGCGCGAGGAAGCCTACGACAAAGCCGCCGCCGCGCTGACCCAGAAGCGCGCGGCGGAGTAGTCACGGCTTTGTGTCCCGGGCGCGCTCCGCGCTTACCCTGAGGAGTGAGCAAAGCGAGCGTCTCGACGCGCTAGAGCGGCCGCGAGGGCTGGCTCGGCTGACCTACCGCACCACCTTGGCGCCCGTGCCTTTGAGAATCTCGCGCAGCGTGCCTTCGAAATTGATCAAGAACGGCTTGAGCTGGGCGGAGCGGACGAACTCGCCGTCGAGATGGCTGTCGGTGAGAAACTTCTTCCAGGCTGGCGTCTGGCTCACCTTGAAAAACAGGTCCTCGTAATAGGCCACCGCCTCGGGCGACATCCCCGGCGCGCCGACGATGCCGCGCATCTGCGGCACGTTCGGAATGTCGAAGCCCGCCTCCTTGATGGTCGGCACGTCGGGGAAGCCGGGCAGGCGGTGCTCGCTCACCTGTGCGATCGCGCGGAACTTGCCGCCGCGGATCTGTTCGACCGCCTCGCTCGGATCGACGATCATCATCTCGACATGGCCGCCGAGCAGCGCGGCGAGCCGCTCGCCGCCCGAGGGGAACGAGATGAACTGCCAGCGCGCGCCGGTCTTCTGCATCAGGAGCTGCCGCACCGTGTTCTCACGCGACAGGATCGAGCCGCCTGACCACTTGAGTTTGCCCGGATTGGCCTTCGCCGCATCGATGAATTGCGCGAGCGTCTTGAATGGCGAATCCGCGAGCACCACCACCAGCGCCGGTTCGACCACTAGGCGCGCGATCGGGCTCATGTCCTGTAGCCGGTTGACCGCGGCCTTCTGCACCAGCGGGTTGAGCAGCCAGATATTGGTGAAGCAGGCGATGGTGTAGGGATCGCCCTTCTTGCTGGCCATGTAGTTCGCCGCCGTGGTCGCACCACCGCCTGGCTTGTTGACGACCTGGACGCGGACCGGCGCAAGCTTTTCCTGGTCGATGATCGTCGAGAGTTGTCGCGCGAACACGTCGTTGCCCGAGCCCGGACCGCCATGGACGACGAACTCGATCTGCTTCGTCGGCTTGAATTGCGCATGGGCCGGAAACGCGCTTGCGGCGACCAGCGCCAGCGCCGCCAGGGCAGGACTCAAACGTATGATCATAGATACCTCCGAAATTCATCACTACGGGATCGCGACTGATTCCGTGACCGCACAGCGACACATGACCTAATCATTTATCCGCCTTCAGCGATCGCCTGGACGCGCGCCTTGTTGAAGCGCCCGAGCAAGGGCAGCAGCAGGATCAGGACCGCGCAGGCCAGCATGGTGGCCGATATCCAGCCGCGCACCAAGATGCCCAGGTCCCCCTGCGACATCGTGAGCGACTGGCGCAGCGCCCGTTCCATCGCGTCGCCGAGCACGAAGCCAAGGATCAACGGCGCCGTAGGGTATTTCAGCTTAACCATGGTGTAGCCAAGCAATCCGAACCCGACCAGCAGGCCGACGTCGAACAGCCGGCCGCCGACGCCATAGGCGCCGACCAGCGAGATGCCGAGGATGACCGGAAACAGGACGTGCACGGGCATGCGCAGGATCTGCGCGAACACCGGCACCATCGGCAGATTGAGGATCAAGAGCACGACGTTGCCGATATACATGCTGGCGACGAGTCCCCAGAACACGTCGGGCGATTCCGTCATCAGGAGCGGACCGGGCCGCACGCCCCACAGCACCAGCGCCGACAACATGATCGCAGTGGTGCCGCCGCCGGGAATCCCGAGCGTGAGCAACGGCACCAGCGCGCCGCCGGAATCGGAATTGTTGGCGCCCTCCGGCGCGGCCACACCTTCCGGTACGCCGTGCCCAAATTTTTCGGGATGCTTGGAAAACGCCTTCTCGATGCCATAAGCGATGAACGACGAGATGGCGGAGCCGGCGCCCGGCAGGACGCCGATGATGAAGCCGGTGACGGAGCCGTTGATGAAAGCGAAGCGGCAAGCCTTGAGCTCTTCCCAGCTCGGCAGGAGATTGCGCACGCCCTTCGGCACCGGCAGCATGCGCGCCTTCTCGCCGCCGTCGATGCTGGCGAGCACTTCGGCGATGGCGAACACGCCGATCGCGACGACAACGAAGTCCATGCCGCCGAGCAGTTCGGACTGCCCGAAGACGAAACGCGCCTGCGCCGAGAACAGGTCGGTGCCGATCGATGTAAGCCACAGTCCGAGGAACAGCGACATCAGCCCCTTGATCAGCGATGGCCCTGACAACAGCACCACAAGCGCGAGGCCAAGGCACATCAGCGCAAAGTATTCCGGCGATGAAAATTGCAGCGCAAAGCTCGCCACCGGCGGCGCCAGCAGTGTGAGCGCGAGAATGCCGAACGTGCCGGCAACGAACGAGGCTATCGCCGCGATGCCGAGCGCCGGGCCGGCGCGGCCGTTCTTCGCCATGGCATGACCGTCGATGCAGGTCACCACCGAGGACGACTCGCCCGGGATGTTGAGCAGGATCGAGGTGGTGGAGCCGCCGTACTTGGCGCCATAATAGATGCCGGCGAGCATGATGATGCCGCCGGCGGGATCCATTTTGAAGGTCAAGGGCAATAGCAGCGCGATCGTCGCCGCCGGACCAAGGCCCGGCAGGATGCCGACTACGGTGCCGAGGAAGCAGCCGACAAAGCACCAGAACAGGTTCGTCGGCTGGAGCGCGACCGCAAACCCGTGCAGCAGCCCGTTCAGCACGTCCATGTCAGAACCCGAACACGCCGGTGGGAAGCGGGACGCTCAGCGCGAACGGAAACACGAGATAGAAGGCTGCGGCCGCGATGACCGCGGCGACACCGGCAGTGACCGCCGGTTGCCGGAACACGTAGGTGATCATGAAGAACGTGAGTAGTGCAAAGCTGACCAGGAAACCGAGCCAGCCCATCAGCGCGGCGGAAATCGCGAACGCCGCCCAGGTGATCAGCGCGCGCGAAATGCCCTGCCAGTCCGGGGTCTCGGCCCTCGGCAGCTTAGCGATCGTCATCGCGATCAGCGCGAGTGACAGCACCACCATGACGACGCCGTACCAGACCGGGAAGAACCCCGGGCCGGGGCCGTCCTCGTTGTAATACGGCCAGCTCCACGCCTCCGCGAAAACATACACGCCCAGCGCCGCCAGAGCGGCAGCCGACAACACATCTCCGTTGCGCAGGATATCCTTCGTCACGCGTCCCCTTCCCCGCCGCTGCCGGAATTCGGTCGTCACGGTACAAGTGCCGCCCGGTTCCTTACGGTCTTCGCGGGCAACTTACGCGCTCGGGCCACGCATGTCCTCTCAATTCCTAGAGTTGCAATGCGTGCGTTAATGCCGCGGCTGGGCCGGGGCCCCTGGCAGCCCCGGGTTGAGCGCGCGGCGAAACCCGGCAGCCGACGTTGTGCATTGTCCATCCCGGGTTTCGCTGTGCGCTCAACCCGGGCTACAGCTCAATTGAGGGCCGCAGCGTGGCCAGAGTGTATCGGCGAACTCGATCAACGCCTGGCTGATCGCCTCGGGCTGTTCCTCGATAGCGGCATGGCTGGCGTTGCCGATCACGATCACGGTCACCCGCTCGCCGAGCGCGCGCTTGAACTCATGGGCGTCTTCGACATGGGCCAGCGGATCGTGGCCCGGCTGCAGGTAAAGGATCGGCGCGGAGCCGCCGGTATAGTCCTCCTGCCGCGAGGTCCGGTCGCCCGCGATGCGCTGGGCCGCGAGCACGTCCGGGTGCCAGCCGGTCAGCCAGGCGCGCGGATCGTTGCCTGGCGCGAAAAAGGCGAAATGCAGCGCCTTGAGACGTTCCTCGTCAGGCAATGCAGGGTTGGCACTGTTGCGGATGGCTTCGCGGATCGGCGGCGTCGAGGGCGCGTGGCCAACATTCGCAGCGATCAGCGAGACACCGCGCACCAGGTCGGGCCGATCGGTGGCGAGCATGCGGGCGACCCGGTTGCCAAAAGCATGCCCGGCGACGAGCGCGGCGCCGCCGCGGTCGGCTTCGATGACCGCAGCGATGTCGGCGGCGCAATCATGCAGGTCGGCGTAAGGCGCGGGGCTGCGGCTTAAACCGATGCCGCGCGGCTGCGGCCGCAGCACGCGATAGCCGGCGGCAGCGATGCGTTCCGCCATCACGTCGAAATCGGTGGCGCCACGGCCGAGCGACGGCAACAGCACGACGCGATGACCGGATCCTTGCGCCAGCACCTCGATCTGGACGTCGCCGCGTTGAACGATCGTGCTGGCGACGGTGGACATTGCAGCAGCGGTCATCGCGTGGGTGCGCGCCGTACGCGCCAATCCTGCTGAGCGCTGGCATCCGGCTGCTCGCAGATGCCGTCGCAGCAGTGGGCAATGCCCTGGCCGCCGCAATCGGGACACGGAATCATCTCGTCGATAGCATCCGCGCGCGAACGATCGCGTGCCCGCACGAAGCCGGGCCGTTCGGTGAATCGGCAAGTGTCACACAGCATGATCGCCACACCACATGAGACGCCCCTTGATGAGACGCCCCTTGTTTTGGACACCTCACCTGATTCTGCCGGTGCTGGGAAGGTGGACAATGGCCCGTCATGCCAGGCATCTACGTCTTACTTCAGGCCCCAAAGACGTGGATGGCCGGGACAGGTCCCGGCCACGACGCGGATAGAGCGTTACTTGTTCGAAGATCAAATCGCGAAGCGCTCGATGCCGCGCGCCGCCATCATCTCGCCGATCCGCTTGCGGGCATAGAACATCCGCGTCTTCACGGTGTTCGCCGGCACGCCGACAATCTCGGACACCTCGTCGATCGATCGCTCGTGATAGTAGACGAGGTCGATGATCTCGCGGTGCGCCGGCGACAACTCCTGCAAGCAGTTGCGGAGGATCTCGCTGCGCTCCTGCTTCTGCATCGTGACTTCCGGATTATCGGCCGGATCTTCGATGAATTCGGCAACATCGTCGTCGAGCTGCTCGTTCGAGCGGCGGCGCAGATTGGAGAGCGCCTTGTTGCGCGCGATCGCGAGCAGCCAGGTGGTCACTTGGCAGCGGCGCTCGAACCGCTCGGCCTGCCGCCACACGTCGATGAAGACCTCGCTCACCATGTCTTCGGCGGCGGCCTCGTCGCGCAGGAAGCGCAGCGCGAACCGATAGACCTTCACGTGATGGCGCCCGTAAAGCACCTGCAAAGCGTGCTTGTCGCCGGCGGCAATGGCCTCGACCAGAGCCGCGTCAGAATTGTTTTGAGCGGACAGGAGACCCCTGTTCGCCGAGGTGACGGCCACTGCCTCACTGTACTGCATGTGTCGCTCCCTGCCCGGCGTTCCGTGCCGCGTGCTTGGAGTTCGAAGTACCAGGGGGCGGTTTCGCGACGATTGCGCAACCCGGGAATATGGTTACTTGGCTGGCGCGAATTGTTTCGTGGGCAGTCCGGCGACGAAACATTTCCGGGGCTGGGCCCGGTGCGGATGTGCTTTTCATCCTAAAACGCGGCCCGTCTGGCCCGCGCCGGCACAAAATGCCCCAATTCGATCCCTTTTTTCTCCGATGGCACCGCGCTGACGACGATCCTATGATTGTACGGCATTTGAACCGAATGCGCGGGAGACGCACCAACATGATCTGGACCGACGCTAGCGTCCCGATTTCGAAGTTCGTGCGATTTCGCGGCCTATACGAACTTCGAAATCGATGGACGCTAGCATTTCTTATTAGCTTGCTAGCGTGGCGGTTCAGAAGTTCGCTGCGCGACCCAGCCGCCAGATATGGCGAACTTCTGAACCGCCACGCTAGCGGCACGTCCGGGTGCCGGCAATGGCACGCAGCCGCCGTTGCTCTTGCAGCGGTTCTGATCGCACCGGCGGCCAACGCGCGCGAATTCCGCGCCGCCGACATCCAGGACGAGAATTATCCGACCGTCCAGGCATTGCGGATCATGGACCAGTTGGTCACGCGACGGACCGAAAAGCGGCATAGCATCCGCGTCTTCCATTCGCGGCAGCTTGGCGAGGAGAGCCAGACGGTCGAGCAGACCCGCGTCGGCGCCATCGACATCAACCGCATCAATGTCAGCGCGATCGGCGATGCCGCGCCGATCCTGGATGTGCTGGCGTTGCCATTCCTGTTCCGGTCGGCCGATCACCTCTACAAGGTCATCGACGGGCCTATCGGCACGGAGATTCTCGGCGCGCTCGAACCCTATGGCTTCGTGGGCCTGGCATTCTATGATTCGGGCGCGCGCTCGATCTATACGGCGCGCCGGCCGGTGCGGACGGTCGACGACCTGCGCGGGCAGCGCATCCGTGTCCAGCAATCCGTCCAGATGTCGAAAATGATCAGGTCGCTCGGCGGCGTGCCGCTGACCCTGCCCTATGGACAGATCGGGACCGCACTCACGGCCAACCTGATCGATGGAGCCGAGAACAACTGGCCATCCTTTGTCACCAGCGGCCATTTCAAGGAGGCGCCGTTCTACGCTATGACCGAGCACACGATGGGCCCGGAGATCGTGATCATGTCGCGCCGCGCCTGGGATGAGCTGACCGACGAGGACCGCACGATCTTTCGGGCGGCCGCGCGCGAGTCCTCGCGCTACATGCGCGAGCAATGGCTGAGTTGGGAACAGCGGTCCCGCGCGCAGGCGGTGAGCGCCGGCGTCACGGTCGTCGACAAGATCGACCGCAAGGCGTTCGAGGCGGCGACCGCTCCGTTGCGCAACGCCATGCTCAAGGATTCAAAATTTGCTCCCCTGATCAAACGGATCGAGGCGGAGCGATGAGCGTCGAGGGATCGATTTGCAATTGAAGGCGGCATCCGATCAGGCGGTCGCACGGCCCCGCGGCCCGGCAAGCTCGCATCAGGCGATGCGTCAGCTTCCGATCCGCTGGCGGATTCTTTCGCTGGCCGCGCTCAATGCGCTCGTGGTCTTCGTTTTCGCGACCGCAGTCTGGGATGGCACGCGCATCCTGACGGATGCCCGCAACGAGTTGCAGCAGACCCGCGATTCCGAGCGGCTGCTGGCCCGGGTCGAAGGTGACGCCGTCCGCCTGCAGGGCCTCATTCATCGCTATTTCACGCAGCCCAACGCCGATCTCCTGAAGGAGATCACCCGGTTGCGCGAGACCGTGCTGACGACCCTGAAGGTGCACGCCGCGGCCGACCCTATGCTCAAGGTCGAGGCGGAGCCGCTGCGGCAGGCAACCGACCGTTTCGTCGCCGGCTTCAGCGACCTGCGCAACGTCCAGAGCGCGATCTCCACCGCCTATGAGAGCCAGGTGCTCAAGGCGGTGCATGAGATGGCGGGCCTATACGCCATCATGGAGAACGGCACGCGCGAGCAATCCTCGCTGATCTGGCCGTCGCTGTCGAAATCGCGCGAATCCTTCTCGACCACGCTGGTGCTTACCAACGCGCTCTATCTGACGCAGAGGCGCAACATCGCCGAGGAGATCTTGAAGAATCTCGACGCGATCGAGGCCACCATTCCGGTCATGCTCGACCTCGCCGACAACGACCTGCAGCGCGGCGCGCTCGGGGCGCTGGCCTATCGCATCGTGTCATGGCGGCTGGGCGTCGCCAATCTCACAGAACACTTCACCACCCGCTCGCAGCTGCTGCGTGAAGAGATCGACGGCAATCAGCAGATGATCGCGCGCACGATCGACAAGCTCTCCGACGAGATGCGTAACCGCGAGCGCGTCGCCTACAACCGTTTCGAGAATGCACTGTCCAACATGTATTTGCGCATCGCGATCGCGTCGGTGCTCACGCTGTTTATCGCAGTGCTGATCGGGCTTGCGATCGCGCGCAGCATTGTCGGTCCGCTGCGCTCCCTGATGACCGCCATGCACGCGATCGTGGCGGGGCACTACGGTCAGACCGTGCGCGACACCGACGCCCGCGACGAGATCGGGGAGATGGCACGCGCGGTCGAGGTGTTCCGCGAGAACGCCATCGCGAAGCGCCAGGCCGAGATCGAGCTCAAGTCGGCGAAGGAAAACGCCGAGTCCGCGCTGCGCGAACTGCAGGAGACGCAGCGCAGCCTGATCGAAGCCGAGAAGCTCGCCGCGCTCGGCGGCCTGGTCGCGGGTGTCGCCCACGAGGTGAACAATCCGGTCGGCATCAGCCTGACCGTGGCATCGAGCTTCGCACGGCGCTGCGACCAGTTCTCGACCGAGGTCCGCGATGGTGCCGTCCGCAAGTCGCGGCTCGACGAGTTCATCAGCGGCAGCCAGGAGGCCGCGAAGCAGCTCGTCGCCAACCTCAATCGCGCCGCCGACCTGATCCAGGCCTTCAAGCAGGTGGCGGTCGACCGCAGCCATGCCGAGCGGCGCGTGTTCGAATTGGGCGAGGCCACCGAGCAGATCGTCGCGAGCCTGCTGCCGGCGCTGAAACGATCGGCGATCTCGTTCAGCGTCGATATCGGTGAAGAGATCACCATGGACAGCTATCCCGGCCCCTACGGGCAAGTGCTGACCAACCTCGCCCTGAATGCGCTGGCGCACGCGTTCCCGGACCGCCGCGCCGGCTCGATGCGGCTCGCGATCCGCCGCGACGGTCCCAATCACGTTCAAATCGAGTTCGCCGACGACGGCATTGGTATGAATGAGGAAACGCAGCGCCGCGCCTTCGAGCCGTTCTTCACCACCCGCCGGAGCCACGGCGGCACCGGGCTTGGCCTGCACATCGTGTTCAACATTGTCACACGCCGGCTGGGCGGCCGCTTGCGGCTTGACTCCGCGCTGGGACGTGGCACCACCCTGTGGATCAGGCTCCCCCTGACCGCACCGCGGGAGGAGCCGGCCGAACCCCCGCAGATAGCAACGCTGACCCTGGTGCCGCCGATTTGAAGTTCCTACGGCAGTTGCGGCAAACTCGACTAGGAACTTCAAATCGAAAGCGGCACCAGAACCATAGGCCTACTAGGGCCCCCTTGCTTCCGAAGTTCGTGCCAGGGGGTGCTGCGATGTATCACGAACTTCGGAAGCGGGGCACTAGTCCGCATGACCAACGAAGGCGATTTCATCCGGGTAATCGAGGACGGCCCGCTGCCCGCCGCCCCGGAGGCGGCGTGGAAGGTCGCGGTGATCGACGACGATCCCGCCGTCCACGAAGGCACCCGCTTCGCACTTTACGATTATAACCTTAACGGCCAGGGCATCGAGATCATCTCCGCGCATTCCGCCGAGGAAGGGCGCGCGCTGATGCAGGCGCATTCGAACATCGCGGTGATCCTGCTCGATGTGGTGATGGAGACCGACGATGCGGGCTTGCAGCTCGTCGACTTCATCCGCACCCAGCTCAAGAACGAAACCGTCCGCATCATCCTGCGCACCGGGCAACCCGGGCAGGCGCCGGAGCGCCGCGTCATCGTCGACTACGACATCAACGACTACAAGGCGAAGACCGAGCTGACGGCGGACAAGCTCTTCACCGCGCTGACCGCGGCATTGCGCGGCTACCAGCAGCTGCAGCGCATGCTCGAGACCCGCCGCGGCCTCGAGATGATCATCGAGGGCGCGTCGACGCTGTTCGATTTCAAATCGATGCAGCGGTTGGCGGAAGGCGTGCTGACCCAGCTTGCGACGCTGATCAACGCCGAGTGCGGCGGCATCCTGGTGCTGCGCGACAGCGCCACCGAGCAGGAGAAATACTCGATCCTCGCCGGCTCCGGCTCCTATCGCCACTTCGCCGGCACGACCAGCGCGACCGCGCTGGACCCCGCGCTCCGCGACGCGGTCAACGAGGCGTTCCGGCGCCATACGCACGAATTCCACCCGAAGCTGTCGGTGATGTATGTCAAGACCGGCAGCGGGCGCGAGGTCGTCGTGCTCCTGGAAACGCAGCGGCCGCTGACGCCCACCGACCGCTCGCTGGTCGAGGTGTTCTGCAGCCGGCTGTCGATCGCGTTCGACAACGTCATCCTTTACGAGCAGCTCAACGATGCCACGGTGCGGTTGGAGGAGCGCGTGCGCGACCGCACCCGCGCCCTCACGGCCGCCAATCACCGGCTGACGTCGCAGTGGATCAGGCTTCGCCGTGCCAACGAGTTCAAGAACGAAGTCCTCGGCACCATCGCCCATGATCTCAAGAATCCGCTGGCGGTGATTTTGGGCCGCGCCGAGATGCTCAACGAACTCGCCGAGATGAGCCCGGTGCCGTTCGACAAGGTCCGCGAGCAGCTCAGCCATATCCGCGGCTCGGCCACGCAACTCACCGGCATGGTCAACGACCTCGTCACCGATGCGATGATGGACGCGCTCGACATCTCGCTTCGCCAGGAATCCGTCGACATTGCCGCGATCCTTACCGACGTCGTCACCGCCAATCGCGCGCTGGCCGAGCGCAAGCGCCAGTCGATCAATCTGGTGGCGCCGCCGGTACGCTGGGCAACTTGCGACCCGGACCGGCTGCGCGAAGCCGTCGACAACATCCTGAGCAACGCCATCAAGTACAGCCCGGCCGGCGGCAAGATCGAACTGTCGATGAACGGCGACGAGGAATACACCGTCATCTTGGTCAAGGATGAAGGCGCCGGCCTCTCGCAAGAGGACCTCGGGCGGCTGTTCGGCCGCTTTCAGCGCCTGTCCGCGAAGCCGACCGCTGGCGAAAGCTCGACCGGGCTCGGCCTCTCCATCGTCAAACGCATCGTCGAGCTGCATGGCGGCACGGTCGCCGCCGAAAGCGATGGACCGGGCCGCGGATCGACGTTCACGATCAGGCTGCCAATGGTGGAAGCAGCGCCATGAGCGGCGCCCAGCACATCTACGTGGTGGACGACGAGGCGCCGGCCCGCGAGATGGTCGGCGACTATCTGAAGCTGCACGGCTTCGAGGTGACGCTGTGCGACGGCGGTAAGTCGCTGCGCGACGCCATCGCCCGCCAGGCGCCCGACCTGATCATCCTCGACCTCAACATGCCGGAAGAGGACGGCCTCTCGATCGTACGCGCGCTCAAGCAGCACGGCTCGGTTCCGATCATCATGCTCACCGCAACGGCAAGCCCGATCGACCGCGTGGTCGGCCTCGAGCTGGGCGCCGATGATTATCTCGCGAAGCCCTGCGAGCTCAGAGAATTGCTGGCGCGCGTCCGCTCCGTGCTGCGCCGGAGCGCGGTCGCACGGCCGGTCGCCGCGATGGGTCCGGCGGCCGCGGCCAGCGCACCGATCCGCTTCGGGACCAAATGGCTCGACGTCAATGCCCAGGCGCTGCGCGACGAGGACGGCAACGAGCATCCGCTGGTCTCATCCGAATTCGCGCTTTTGAAGGCGTTTGCCGAGAACCCCAAGCGCGTGCTCTCGCGCGAGCGGCTCCTTGACCTCGCGGAGGCGCGCGACCGCGAAGCATTTGACCGCGCCATCGACGTGCGAATCACCCGCATCCGGCGCAAGATCGAGCCCGATCCCGCGCATCCGACCGTCATCCGCACCGTCCGCGGCGCCGGTTACCTGTTCTCGCCCGACGGCAGCGACATGGCGTAGGTTTCGTCGTGTGAGATTGCGGCAGCGCTTTTTTTCCTCATCGATGTGCGACGGGTCTCTCCACGCCCCTCCCCCCATTCGCTTGCGAATGGCGGGGAGGGGTCGGGGGTGGGGGGCCGACATTGGCAGCCAAACTTCGGCGCAGTATGCGGACTCGCTTGCTCCGATCCACATATGCATTCGTTGACGTGTGCACCCCCCGACCCCTCCCCGCCGCTTCGCGGGGGGAGGGGAACGGAAGGACCGAGCGTGCATCAGTAATGTCGTGCAGCGATATCTGCCGCCGCGCCGACATTCTGCCGAGCGCTACGCCAGTTGTGACAAGGCCCTTGTTTGTAATAGTTTGAAGGCAGCGCGCTCGGACAAGAAAGCGGCCAGAACTGCCATGGAACGCTCATTCAAGAAGGAAGTGGAATCGCTCAAGCTCGGCGACGGCGACGTCTTCCGCGGCGAAGGCATTCTTGCCGTCACCAAGGCATTGCTGCAATCCGGCGTGAGCTATGTCGGCGGCTATCAGGGCGCGCCGGTGTCGCATCTGCTCGACGTGATGGTCGAGGCCGAGGACCTGCTCGACGAACTCGGCGTGCATGTCGAGACCTGCACCAACGAAGCGTCGGCGGCGGCCATGCTGGGCGCCTCAATCAACTATCCGCTGCGCGGTGCGGTCACCTGGAAATCGATCGTCGGCACCAACGTGGCAGCCGACGCGCTTTCGAACCTCGCCTCGCCCGGCGTGGTCGGCGGCGTGATGATCATCCTCGGCGAAGATTACGGCGAGGGCGCGAGCGTGATCCAGGAACGCTCCTATGCCTATGCGCTGAAATCGTCGATGTGGCTGCTCGACCCGCGGCCCGATCTTCCAACCATCGTGCGGATGGTGGAGAAGGGCTTCGAGCTGTCGGAGGCGAGCCACGCGCCCGTGATGATGGAATTGCGCATCCGCGCCTGCCATGTCACCGGCGAGTTCGCCGCGAAGACCAACAGGCGTGGCGCTTTCTCCGGCCACAACCGCATCCCCGGCCCGCCTCGCTTCGAATACGCACGGCTTGCGCATCCGCCGGCGCTGTTCGTGCATGAGCGGCTGAAGGTCGAAGACCGCCTGCCCGCGGCTATCGCCTTCATCCGCGAGCACACGCTCAATGAGTTTATCGCAGGCGACCTCACCGATATCGGAATCGCCGTTTGCGGCGGACTGAGTAACGGCGTGTTGCGCGCGCTGTTGCGGCTTGGTCTCGCCGAGATCGACGGCCGCTCGCGCGTGCCGATCCATGTGCTCAATTGCGTCTATCCGCTGGCGCCGGAAGAGGTGCGCGAGTTCTGCGCCGGCAAGCGCGCGGTGCTGGTGGTCGAGGAAGGATCGCCCGATTACATCGAGCAGCAGATCAATGTCGAGTTGCGCCGTGCCGACATCCAGACACGGGTGCTCGGCAAAGACGTGCTGCCGAAGACCGGCGACTACACGTCTGATGTGCTGCTCAACGGGCTCGCCGGATTTCTGTGCGAGGCGCGCCCGGCTGGGATCGATGCCGACGCCATTGCGGCGCGGGTGCGAGAGATGCTCAACCACAAGGGCGCCGCCGCCGCCTCACTCGGCGATTTGCCGGTACGGCCGCCGACCTTCTGCACGGGATGCCCGGAGCGGCCGGTGTTCTCCGCGATCAAGCTGATGCAGCGTGAGTTAGGGCCGACGCATATCAGCGGCGACATCGGCTGCCATGCCTTCGCGACCTTCGCCCCGTTCAGCCTCGGCAATTCCATTCTCGGCTATGGCATGTCGCTTGCGAGCGCAGCCGCGGTGACGCCCAATCTCGATCGCCGCCCGATCGCGGTCATGGGCGACGGAGGCTTCTGGCACAACGGCCTGATCACCGGCGTGACATCGAACCTGTTCAACAAGGGCGATGGCGTGCTGATCGTGATGCAGAACGGCTACGCGTCCGCCACCGGGCAGCAATATCTGCCGTCATCGAGCGCCAGCCGCCAGGGCGCCGCGCCGGGCATGGACATCGAGACGACGCTGCGCTCGCTTGGCGTCACCTGGATGCGCAAGGTGCGCACGTACGGCGTATCGAAGATGGTTGATACGCTCAAGGAAGCGATGCGCACCGCCGAGCGCGGGCTCAAGGTCATCATCGCGGACGGCGAATGCCAGCTCGCGCGTCAGCGCCGCGTGCGCGCCGAGGATGCCGAGAAGCTCAAGCGCGGCGGGCGCGTGGTGAAGACACGTTACGGCGTCGACGACGAAATCTGCACTGGTGACCATTCCTGCATCCGGCTCTCCGGCTGCCCGTCGCTGACGGTGAAGCCCAATCCCGATCCGCTGCGCACCGATCCGGTCGCGACCGTGATCGAGAGCTGCGTCGGCTGCGGGTTGTGCGGCGAGGTTTCCCACGCTGCGGTGTTATGCCCGTCGTTCTATCGCGCGGAGGTGGTGCGGAATCCAGGCTGGTGGGATCGCGCGCTGTATTCTTTCCGCAGACGCGTAATTTCGTTGCTTGGACGCGCTCGCGCCGCAGGTTCCCCCTCTCCCCAGGGGGGAGAGGGTCGGGGTGAGGGGGCGCGAACCTCTCAGACCTCAGTAACCCCCTCACCCCACCCATCTCCCCTGCGGGGAGAGGGAGCCGGTCCGAGTGCGAGGCAAGATTGCGATCAACAACGGCCCATTACCTTGCTGATTGCCGCGTTGGGCGGCGAAGGCGGCGGCGTGCTCACCAACTGGATCGTCGGCGCCGCGGAGTCGCAGGGCTTTCCGGTGCAGAGCACGTCGATCCCGGGCGTCGCGCAACGCACCGGCGCGACCACCTATTACGTCGAAATGATGCCGGCGAAAGCGCGCGCCGGCGCGGCGCTGCCGGTTCTCGCATTGGCGCCCGGCGTCGGCGATGTCGACGTGATGATGGCGAGTGAGCTGATGGAGGCCGGCCGTGCGGTGGCCGCCGGATATGTCACGCCTGACCGCACGCTCGCGATCGCCTCGACCTCCCGCTCCTTGGTGATGAACGAGAAGATCGCGATGGGCGATGGCCGCTACGACTCCGCGCGGCTTACCAAAGCGATCGAGGACAATTCCAAGGCGCATCTCCTGATCGATATGGAAGCGATTGCGCGGAAGACCGGCGCATTCGTCAATTCGGTCATGCTCGGCATCATCGCCGGCAGCGGACGGCTGCCGATTGCAGCCGAGGCCTTCGAGGCCGCGATCCGCGCCGACGGCAAGGGCCTCGACGGAAATTTGCGCGGCTTCCGCGCGGGGCTTGAAGCCGTGCAGAACGCAGATGGCGTCAAGAGCGCCACCGCGCCGAGGCGCAAGCCCACACCCTACCCTCCGCCGCATAGCTCGTCGAAGACGGGCGTAAACGCCCTTTCGCTGGGGGAGGGAAAGAGAGGGGGCGGCGATCTCGACAGCGAGATCGAAAAGTTTCCGGAGCACGCGCGCGACGTGATCCACGAAGGTGTCCGCCGCCTCGTCGCCTATCAAAGCGAGGCCTATGTGAGGCTTTACCTGGCCCGGCTTGGGTCAATCCACGACGCCGACGCGCGCGCCGGGGCGTCAGGCCGGCTCCTGCGCGAAACCGCACGCCACCTCGCGGTGCGCATGTCGTACGAGGACGTGATCCGCGTCGCGCAGGCCAAGACTGATCCGGCGCGCTTCGCACGCATCGCGGCGGAGGTCGCAGCCAAGCCCGGCGAGCCGGTGAAGGTTGTCGAATTCCTCAAGCCCGGTGTCGACGAATTGTGTTCGATGCTGCCGCCATCGCTCGCGCGCCGCATCCTCGCCTTCGCCGAGCACCGCGAAAGGTTCGCGCGCTTCCATTGGGGCATGGAGGTCGACACCATGTCGGTCTCAGGCCATCTGCGCTTCCGGACGCTGGCGGCACTGCGGCGCTGGCGGCCACGCACATTTCGTTACGGAGAAGAACAGCGCGAGATCGAGCACTGGCTCGCTCTGATCGTGCAGGCGGCAGCGCAATCGCCGGAGCTTGCGCTCGAGATTGCGGAATGCGCGCGCCTGATCAAAGGCTATGGCGACACGCACAAACGCGGTACCGGCAACTATCGGCTGATCGAGGCGCACGTGATCCGGCCGGCATTGGCGGGACAGCTGCCGCTGCGGCAGGCTACCGATGCAGTTGCATCGGCGCGCACCGCCGCGCTGGTCGACCCCGATGGCGAGAGCCTCGCGAAATGCCTCGACGCGATTGGGGCGCCGGAGCTGCGCCGCATCGCCGCCGAGTAGCGGCATCGTTGGCTCTCTCCCGCCCATTCCCGCGCAAGCGGGAATCCAGACAAGCGGGAATCCAGAATCGTCTTTGGACTGGGTCTACGCTTCCGCGGGGACACGCGGAAGGACGCCGGAACCGGAACCGATTCCCCAACGTTAATCTTCGCTTGTCGTCTCCTTGCGCCGCACGCTTGCGGTGCTTCCGCCATGGCGCCTACGCCCTCGAATGGAGCGGAATGTCAACACGATCCAAAGCGAGCTCGGACGAGCCGGCGACCGATCGAGGTGGCCGGCCGGCGCTTCCCGTCGATTCCCGCTTCCGGCAATCGGTGCGAATCGTTCTGGCGCTCGCACTCGTCGCTGCGGCGGCCTGGGTCGCAGCCGACTTCCTCCCGGCAATTGCCTGGGCGGTCGTCATCGCCATCACAACGTGGCCGCTCTACGTCCGCTTTGCGGCGCTGATTCCGAAGTGGGCACAGCGCCTTGCTGCGCCGTTGCTGTTCACGGCGGTTGTTGGCGCCGTTCTGCTCATTCCGTTGATGCTGGCGGTGCACCAGCTTGCGCAGGCGAGCGACGTGTTCGTGCGCTGGGTCGCGCAGCTCCAGGAGAGTGGGATGCCGGTGCCGTCGTGGATCGCGCAGCTCCCGTTCACCGGCGATCTGCTCGTCAAGTGGTGGGAGACCAATCTCAGCAATCCGCAGACGGCATCGCAATGGCTGCGCGGTGTCAACGTCGAGAGCCTCACCGCCTGGACGCGCGCGCTCGGCGGCGAATTCCTGCATCGGCTGCTGCTGTTCGCGCTCACGCTGATCGCGCTGTTCCTCCTCTATCGCAACGGCGGCTCGATGTCGGAGCGTGCGCTCGCGACTGCCGACCGCTTCCTCGGCGATCCCGGCGAGCGGCTGGCGAGCAAGATCGTTGAAGCCGTGCGCGGCACCGTGAACGGTACAGTCGCGATCGCGGTCATTGAGGGCGTCATCATCGGGATCGCGTATGTCGTGATCGGAGCGCCAAATGCGCTGCTGCTGACGCTGCTGACCATCACGCTCGCGATGTTGCCGCTCGGTGTGGAGATCGCGGTCAGTCTGGTGTCGCTGCTGCTGCTGGTGCAGGGATTTTCGTTCCTGCCGGTGCTGGCATTGTTCGCGTTCGGCATGGCGGTCACCATCGTCGGCGACAATTTCATGTGGCCGGCGCTGGTCGGCCGCTCGGCGCGGCTGCCGTTCCTCCTGGCCCTGGTCGGCGTGCTCGGAGGCGTGCAGACCTTCGGCCTGATCGGGCTGTTCATCGGGCCCGTCATCATGGCGGCGCTGCTGGTGGTCTGGCGCGAGTGGATCGCGCCGCCGGATTGAAGCCTGCGCTTGTTCCCGGGCGATTTCGGTTGCTCCCTGCGGACTCTGACGATCACATTTTTTTTCGCGAGTTAGAATTCTGATTGTCAGTGGCCCCATCCAGCCGCTGCCCTTCAAAGACGCAGCGCCCGAATTCCCCTTGCTTTTCGGCTCGTCGTGCACTCCGTCAACCGCCAGCAAAAAGGCGACAAAACGCCTGCAATTCAGGAGGACGGGAAACATCGTCCCTTTACCGTTCATGTGTTGAAACGAAATGCGCATGTGTGAGTTTGTTTCGGGGCGGGTAGGGATGACGAGGCTTGTTGTCGGAACAGGAGCTCGCGCTCCCCGCCCAATGAACGGCGAACATCGCGCGAACTTCGACCTCCGCTCACCGAGCCGGAGGTCGACATGTTTGAAAGAGAGACAAAGGTAATTCTGGCCGGGCTGGCAATCGTTGCAATGACGGTAATCGATGACGCGCCTCGGCAACTCGCGAAAGCTCACGAGGTGACCTTGGCGACCGGAGCGACCGTCAATTACACCAACTGGGTGAACAAAGCGGGCAAAGGGTGTTGCAACAATCATGACTGCCGCCCGATCCCGGCAAATTTCGAGCGCACCCGCAACGGCCAGCTCGAGGTTTTTGTCATCGGGGAAGGCGTGGCGGCAGGGCAATCCGAATGGTGCCCCATCCATTCCCAACATTACCTTTCAAAGGGCAATGCGCCGGACGGCTCCCAGTCCCACTACTGCGTCTGGCAGCAGGCCGGAACGACGCCATGCGCACAACTGCTCTGTTACCAACCCCCAGCCCAATATTAGGGGCATGTCCCCGCAGTGCTCTTGGTCGATGACGATCGAGTCACAAGCTGTCAACGATGATCAAGTCAGCACGCGGTCGTCGCAAGCAGCAGGAAGGCGTGCTGATCAATACTGGCCCGTGAACCAGTTTACAGTGCGCACGAATTCCGCCGGATGCTCACGGTAGTGGAAGTGCCCGCGATCGTTCGAGATCAGCATGTGCGCGCGCTTGTTCTTCTCCGTGATCATCTCGAACAGTTTCAAGCCGACGTCGACGATGGCGGAGGGATCGTTCCGGCCCCAGTAGAGCAGGGTCGGCGCCTGCAGCCAGCGCTCAGCGATCCAGTCGCGCATCTCCCGGGCGCCGGCCTGGATGTTGCTTTCGTAGCGCTTGGCTTCCTCGCCCTTCATCGCTGCATCCGTCCGCATGCCCGAGGGTTGACGCGCCATCACGCCGCCGGCGGCGACGAACTCGTCGGTGACGTGCTCCTCGCCGGGTGGCATCGAGGGCGGGATCTGGATCAAGATTTGAAGGAGGTGGTGCCGCAGGAGGGACTCGAACCCCCGACCCCATCATTACGAATGACGTGCTCTACCAACTGAGCTACTGCGGCTTTCCGAGCGTTCTCAAGACGTTGGCGGCTTCGCGCCAGGTCGCAAGAATGATATAGGCACTCGCGACGCGCCGGGAACCGACCGGCCCGGCGCGGCGGCACTTAGAGCAAACCGCGGGCGTTTTTGCAATGTTCGAAGGCCGCGACGTGTCAGAACCCCCTCCCCAACCCTCCCCCTTTCAGGGAGAGGGAGCGCACCGAGCATGCGGGGCGCTTGTGCGTCCACCGCATCGAGGCCTGCCGTGATGCGCATCGACATCAATGCGGACCTGGGCGAAGGATTTGGCCGCTACCGCTGCGGGGATGACGACGCGCTGCTCGGCATCGTGACCTCGGCCAACGTCGCCTGCGGCCTCCACGCCGGCGACCCCGAGATCATGGCGCACACCTACAAGGTGGCGAAGGAGCATGGCGTGGCGATCGGCGCCCATGCCGGGTTCCCCGACCTCTGGGGGTTTGGGCGGCGGGTGATCCCGTTCAGCGCCGGCGAGATCGAGCGGCTGGTCGCCTACCAGATCGGCGCGGCGCAGGCGCTCGCGAGCTATGCCGGCCACCGCATCACCCACGTCAACGCCCACGGCACCCTCGGCAATCTCTCCGAGACCGACAAGGACGTCGCCGA
This sequence comes from Hyphomicrobiales bacterium, assembly GCA_009377695.1. Lineage (GTDB taxonomy): Bacteria > Pseudomonadota > Alphaproteobacteria > Rhizobiales > Xanthobacteraceae > VAZQ01. The sequence goes on from WHTP01000043.1 coordinate 27,995, forward strand.
CGCAGTGGCGCGCGCCATCTTTGCGGTCGACCGGAATCTTGCCGCGCTCACGATCGCGCGCAGCGAGCAGGTGCGCGCGGCGGAGCGCGCGGGCCTGCGCGCGTTCTCGCAGATCTATGCCGACCGCGCCTATACCGGCCAGGGCAATCTCGTGCCGCGCTCGCAGCCCGGCGCCGTCATCCATGACGGCGAGCAAGCGGCGGCGCGGGTCGTCGCCATGGTCGACGCCGGCGCGCTGATCACGATCACCGGCGCACGCCTGAAAACGCCGATTGACTCCGTCTGCGTGCACGGCGATTCGCCGCACGCGATTACCATGGCGCGCACGGTGCGCCAGAAGCTCGAAGGCGCGGGCGTAACGGTCGCGCCGTTTGGATCATCCTGAGGGACATTCATTGGCGAGCGTCGGCGAGCCGATCTTCCTGGACGCAGGCGAAGCGGCGCTGGTGGTCGAGTTCGGACGCACCGTCGATCCCGCGGCTCACAACCGGGTGCTGTCGCTCGACGCCGCGATGGCAGCGTGCGAATTGCCCGGCGTCGTCGAGCTCGTTCCGACCATCCGCTCGCTGATGATCCACTACGATCCGCTGGTCATCGACCGCACGGCGCTGGTCGACGCCGTGCGCAACATTGAGACCGCCGCCGCCGATACCAGGCCGGTGCGGCGCTGGACGATTCCCTGCTGCTACGACCCGACGTTCGGCGAAGACATCACGCAGGTCGCCGATCAGCTCGGCATGACCCCGGAGCGCGTCGTCGCCTTGCATTCCGGCGCGACATATCGCGCGTACATGTACGGCTTCCTGCCGGGGTTCTGCTATTTGGGCGGACTTCCAAAGGAGCTGACGGTCTCACGACGCGTTACCATACGCCCGCCGCACCCGAGCGGCACCATCATGATCGGCGCCGGCATGGGACTGATCACGACGTTCGCGATGCCGACGGGGTGGTGGCTCATCGGCCGCACGCCCGAGCGCATGTTCTCGCTCGCACGCGAGCAGACGTTCCTCGCGGCGGTCGGCGACGAGATCAAATTCGAGCCGATCGATCTTGAAGCCTTCCACGCGCTCGACCGGCGCGCCGAACGTGGCGAGGTCGTCGCGACCGTGACGGCGCTCCCATGAGCGCGGCGCTGAAGACCGTGTCAGCAGGACCGGGCGTGACGCTGCAGGACGCCGGGCGGCACGGCTATCTGCGCTATGGCGTCACCGCCGCGGGGCCGATGGATCGGCTGGCGATGGCCACCGCGAACCGCGCGGTGGGCGCGGCGCCGGGCGCGACCGCGATCGAGGTGTCGCTGGGCGGAATCGAATTGGTCGCCGAGGGCGCCACGCTGCCGCTCGCCATCGTCGGCGGCGCTTTCGACGTCTCGATCGACGGGCACAAGCTGCCGCCGGCGGTGCGGCTCGCGCTCACGCCCGGCGCGCGGTTGCGCATCCGCGCCGGCGCCGACGGCGCGTGGTGTTACGTCGCGGTCGGCGGGCGCATCGATGTTCCTCCAGTGCTCGGCTCGAACGCAACGCATACGCGGTCCTCGCTCGGCGGCATCGACGGCCGCGCGCTTGCAACCGGCGACGTGTTGCCGGTGGTGGATATCGGCCCATGTGAAGGCGGCGCCGCGGGGCTCACGGCGCCGTGGCTGGCGCGCAGCGACGATCCGATCCGCATGATCCTCGGTCCGCAGGATGATTATTTCTCGCGAGAGCAGATCGAGAGGTTTTGTCGCGAGAGGTGGACGATCTCCCATCGCAGCGACCGGATGGCCTACTTTCTCGAAGGTCCTCAGATCGCACCAGCCAATGGGCTGAACATCGTCTCCGACGGCATCGTGATGGGCGCGATCCAGGTGCTTGGCGATGGCCGTCCGATGGTGCTGATGGCGGATCGCCAGGTGACCGGCGGCTATCCTAAGATCGCGACGGTGATCGGCCCCGATCAGGGCCGTCTCGCGCAGATGCGTCCGGGCTCGTCGGTGCGCTTTGCCACTACCGCGATTGAACAGGCTGTCGCCGCGCGGCGCGCCGAGCGCGCGATCCTCGACGCGGCGATTGAGGCGGTGCCGCTGGTGCGACACCCGAGCGACGATGTGCTGCTCGAGAGCAATTTGATTTCGGGGGTGACGGCGGGAAGCGGCAACGTTGACGCTGATTGAGCTGTCTTCAGCTCGTCCATGCGAAGCGGGGACCGAGCCTGAAATGAACATTCTGGATTCGCGCTTACGCGCGAACAAGCGGAGATCGAGAGCGCGGTTCAACATGCTACTTGAACAACCCGCGCAGTTTGCTCCAGCTGTCGTTGGATGAGTCCGACGACCGTGCCGCTTCGGGCTCGAGTTGCGGCTGTGGCTCCGGTCCTGGATCGTCGGGAACGTGAATCACGGGAACGACCGGCGCGACCGGCACCGCCGGGGGTGCGGCCTGCACAAGGCTGTGTCCGGCCGCCGGCGGCGGTGGAACAGCGGGCGCGGCTTCGACCGGCTTTGCCTCCAGCGGCTTGATCTCGGAGACGTGCGGCGGCGCATGTGATGATGTTTTCGGCGGCTCTGCCGGCGCTGGCGCATGACTCACGGAGCGCAGATCGCGATCGTACGCGATCAGGCGCTCACCCGCATCGAGGTCGGAGATCGGGTCCTTCCATTGGAACGCGTCGAGCCGTCCGGTCACCGGCGACACCGGCATCCAGCGATCCGAGACGAAGCCATCCGCGGTCCAGGCCGGATCGGGGTTCGCCCGCGCAGCACGCGCCATCCACTCACGCGCGCGGCCTTCGTCGCCATGCTCCTTCTCTTCAAGCTCGGCCATCAGCATCGACACGCGCTGGCTTGGTGCGATCGACAACGGCGTCAGCACCCGCCGCGCAATGGAGAATTCCTGCGCATCCATCGCGGCGCGGGCCACCGCGAGCGCGCCTTCGATATTGCCGGGCGAGCTCTTCGCAAGCGATTCGACACGCATGAGCCGGTCGCGCGCCGAGGCACCGGGCTGCAGATAAGCATACGCCTCGGCGAGGTCGGGATGCGGATTGGCCTTCCACGCGGCCTCGACGATGCGCGCCGCGCGGCGGGTCTCGCGCGCTTCACCGAGCAGGCGCCCGGCCAGCGCCGCGGCCGGCACCAGTGTCGGCGCAAACTTCACGGCTTCAAGCGCGAACGTGCGAGCGCCGTCGCGATCGTCGGCGGCGTCCGCTTCGAGCGCGCGCGCTGTGAGCAGCACCGCGCGCAGGCGGCGATAGGTGTCGCGGTCGACGAGCCCGCTCTTCATGTTGCGGTCGAGCCGCTCGAGCGCGCCGACCCAATCGTTCGCCGCGCACCGCGCGTCGAACGCCGCGAGCCCGGCCCAGGCCGGCGCACGCGCCCCGGCAGCCGCTTCCTCCGCGTAGAGCCTGGCGGCGGCGCCGTCGCTGCGGCGCTGCGCCTCGATATAGAGTCCGTGCAGCCCAAGCAGCCGCGTGTCATCGCGCGCCACCATCGCATTGAAGGTGCGCGCCGCAGCATCGCGGTCACCCGACAGTTGCGAGGCCTGGGCGGTGAGGAGCAGCGTCAGCGGCTCATGGGGCGCAATCCGTGCCGCCTCCTCTGCGAACCGGCGCGCAGACCGGACGTCGCCCGATCCGACTGCGACCAACCCCTGCGACACCGCGTGATAGCCGCGCATTCCGCGACGCATCCGCAGATGGAAGCGCAGCGATTCGGGAGAGCGCAGGACCGCCCGCACGATCGTCCACAGCATCACGGTCGCGACCGCGATCGCCGCAACCGCGACGACGAGCACCATGACCGACGTTTCAACTCGGAAATTCTGCCACGTGATCATCACGTCGCCGGGCCGGTCGGCGAGCCATACCGCACCGGCTGCGAGCACGCCGACGACGAGGAGATAGATGATGACGCGGATCATCGTTGCACGTGAGTCGTATCGGTGCGGCGAACTCGGTCGGCTCCCTCTCCCACCGAACTCGGGTTTACCCGAGTTCGGCACCTATAGAGTGGTCGAAGTCGGAAACATCCGACTTCGACTGGGAGAGGGGTGAGGTAAGAGGTTACGGCTTCTCGATAGGTTCGACCCTCCTCACCCCACCCCTCTCCCCTTCGGGGAGAGGGAGCACACCGAGCTGGCAGCATCTTCATCGAGTCACATTCCGCGCACTAGAGTGAGGGTTTTCCGAGCGACGCCAGTGCATCGGTGGAGAACCGCCGGCTGGCGTCGATCGCGGCATTGCGCGCTTCGACCTTAGCGGCCCATTCCTTCGTCAGCGCCCGCGCCGGCTCCGGGAGCTTCGCGATCTCGGTCATCGCAGCGGTGAGGTCGCGCTGCTCGGCCCGCATCTCGATGCGGCGGACCACGGCTTCCGGATCGTCGCCGGTCGCTTCGTGGATCGGGCGGACGCGAACGATCTTCTCGGCGCTAGCCTTCAGCCGATCGAGGATGCCGCCCTCGCGCGATGACGTCCCCGCGGCCTTAGCGAGCGCCGGCACGAGCACCGTGAGCTCGCGCGCCAGCACATCCGCGCTTGGCAGGCCCGTCTTTGCAAACGGCTCCAGCGCCGCCAACGCTTTCGGATCGGAGGCCGCGGCTTTCGCCGCACCAAGCTCTGTCATGAACGGCGCGCTGCGATCGACCGCGGTGCTGAGCGCACTCGCAGCCACGACACGGCGCAGCGTACGGTCGGTGTCGGCACCAGCCGCGCGCGCGCCGAACTGCGCTTCCAGCGCCTTCGCCGCCTGCTCAAGTGCCGCGATACGGCCGGCGAGCGCGTCGATGTCCGTGCGCTGCACGTCCGGCGCTGCCGACACTTGCGCCTTCTTGTGTTCGGCAATCGCGGCCGTCGCCGAGTCCGCGCGGGCGCGCGCCTCATTCGCAGCCGCGCCGATCTCGTCGTTGCGTCGGCCGAGCACGCCAACGCGCTCGCTCAGTGCCTTGAGCTCGCCTTCCAGCGTCGCGATCCGGTTGGCCACGGCCGTGTCCGCCACCGGCGGCCGCGGCGTTGCCATTTGAGTTTCCAAACGCGCGAGACGTCCGGCGAGATCGTCGACAGCCTTCGCGTCGCCCACGACCGGCAATGGCTTGGCGGCAAGTTCGCGCATTTGTTGCTCGACGCGCGCCAGCCGTGTGTCGGCGACCATGGTCGTGGTGCCGCGGCTCGAAAGCAGGCCCGACCCGGCCAGGATCGCCAGCGTGACCAGCGCACCGACGATGCCGGCCGCAGCCAGGGGCCAAAGCAGGCTCGGCGACAGGGCCGGCTGTGCCCGGGGCGCATCGGAACCGGACGCAGACGAGACTGAGGCCGCGGCTGCGGTTTCGGACTGCGCCGCCTGCGCCTCGCGCGGTGTCTCCGCACCCGCTGCCGATTCGCTCGCCACCTCGGTCGCCTTCAGATCGATGGTCGGCGGCCGCCGCTTCCCAGGTTGTCCCGCCGGACCCCCGGGGGGATCATTAGAACTCGTCATGTCTTGCCCATTGGCGCTCGATCCCGGCGTTTCGTCGGATCGCCCTGTCATACTACCAAACCAGGGGTATCCGAACGTGGCGTTAAGGCGCCCGCACCAGGCCGATCAGGGCGTCCTCGGTCGGCATCTTCGCGACTATCAGGTGACCGGCCCCGGCGGCCGCAAGCGGCTCCGCCACTTGCCGCGACAGGCAATATTGTACCGGCGCCAGCGCCCGATCCGAAATACCGGCCGCCGCGGCGCAATCCACATAGGCCTCGGCCGTGCGTCGCGAGAAGTGCAGCACACCATCGAGCTGCCCGGCGGCCAGGGCGTCGCGGGCGTCCGCCGGAAACTGCGATAGCTGGGCGGTGCGGTAGACCACCTTCGTTTCGACCTCGATACGAGACGTTGCAAGCTCGCCCGCGAGGTCGGTGGAACGCTCTTCCCCCGCAAGGTAGAGCACCCGCGCACCGAAGCGAAAATGCGTCTTCACCACACGGACGAGATCGCGTGCGTCGCCATCTGCCGAAATGACATTGTCGAAGCCGAGCGCGAAGGCGGCGTCGGCGGTGCGGCTGCCGACGGCATAGAGCGGGGTCGCAAGCAGGCTCGCGAGCCGCGGATGCCCCGCCAGCGCGCGGACCGCGTTGACGCTGGTCAGCGCCAGCGCATCCCACGCGCCGTGGAGATCCACACGATCGGCATCGAGCGGCGCGATACGCAGCAGCGGCGCCAGCATCACCTCACAGCCACGAGCAAGAAGCTTCGCCGCGGTGCGCACGTTGTCAGGCTCGGGCCGGGTCACAAGGACGCGCATGCTCTAGTGTCCGAATCCGAAGTTCGCACTACCGAGCCGCACATACCCCTGCGAACTTCGGATTCAAAGGGACACTAGCACGCATGGCTCGCTAGTGTGGCTTTGGTTCAGAAGTTCGCTACCAACCCAGCCGCAAGGTAGCGCGAACTTCTGAACCGCCACACTAGACGGGTGCAAAGAAGTTCGGGCCCGCGCGCTGCTTCAGCTCCTCGCCCGCCTCCGCTCCAAGCGCGGCGGCATCGCTTGTGGCGCCTTCGCGCGTGACATCGAGGCAGGCGCTGCCGTCTGGCCGGGCGATCAATCCGCGGAAATGAACGCGGCCGTTCGCGATCACGGCATGGCCGGCGATCGGCGTCCGGCAGGAGCCGTCGAGCACGGCGAGGAACGCCCGCTCCATGACGAGCGCCGTCATGCTATCGGCATCATTGATCGCGGCAAGGAGACTGCGCGTCGCCGCATCGCTTTCGCGCGTCTCGATGGCGATGATGCCCTGCCCGACGGCCGGAATGAATTCGTCGGCGGCAAGCGTTGCGGTCGCGGCGTCGGCGACGCCGAGGCGCTTGAGCCCCGCAAGCGCCAGCAAGGTCGCATCGACCTCGCCGGCATCGAGCTTGCGCAACCGCGTTTCGACGTTGCCGCGGAACGGCACGACCTGGAGATCGGGCCGCAGCCGCTTGACTAGCGCCTGCCGGCGCAGCGACGCGGTGCCGACCACCGCGCCCAGTGGCAAGGCGCGCAAGGCGTTTGCCTTGCGGCTGATGAAAACGTCGCGCGGGTCCTCGCGCGGCAGCACCGCCGCGATGATCAGGCCGGCCGGCAGCACGGTCGGCATATCCTTGGCGGAATGCACGGCGAGATCGACCTCGCCGGTCGCCAGCCCCTCTTCGATTTCCTTGGTGAACAGACCCTTGCCGCCGAGGTCCGACAGCGGGCGATCGCGAATCACGTCGCCGGTGGTCCTGATCGTCCGGACCTCGATCCGATCCGGCGCCCAGCCGTGGGCCGCCACCAGCCGCGCACGTACCATCGCGGCCTGCGCCAGCGCGAGCGGACTGCCGCGCGTCCCGATCCGCAACGCCACGGAGCCGCCGGAGGATTGCACGTCAAGACCTCGCAATGCTACGCCGAACGAACGGACCGGCTGGGGGACACGACCATATATATGGAACGGGACCCCGCCGGGAAATGATAAGATCACCCGATGATTGTGCTCGGCATCGAAACGACCTGCGACGAAACCGCGGCAGCGGTGGTCGAGCGGCTCGACACCGGCCGCGGCCGGATCCTGTCGAATGTCGTGCTGTCGCAGGTCAACGAGCACGCGGCCTTTGGCGGCGTGGTGCCGGAGATCGCCGCGCGCGCCCATGTCGAGATGCTCGACTACATCATCGCCCAGGCGATGGCGCAGGCGTCCCGCAAGTTCACCGAGATCGACGGCGTCGCCGCCGCCGCCGGGCCGGGCTTGATTGGCGGCGTGATCGTCGGGCTGACCACCGCCAAGGCGATTGCGCTGGTCAACGAGAAGCCGCTACTCGCGGTCAATCACCTCGAAGCGCATGCGCTGACCGCACGGCTGACCGACGGCACGCCGTTCCCCTATTGCCTGTTCCTCGCCTCCGGTGGGCACACGCAGGTGGTCGCCGTGCTCGGCGTCGGGAACTATGTACGGCTGGGCTCGACGCTTGATGATGCGATCGGCGAGGCTTTCGACAAGACCGCAAAGCTGCTTGGTCTCGGCTACCCCGGCGGACCACTGGTCGAGAAGGAAGCCACGAACGGCAATCCGCAGCGCTTTGCGCTGCCGCGCCCGATGGCCGGCAAGCCGAATGCCGATTTCTCGTTGTCCGGCCTGAAGACCGCGTTACGGCTTGAAGCTGAGAAGATCGCGCCGATCAGTGACGAAGACGTGCGCGACCTTTGCGCGTCGTTCCAGCAGGCGATCGTCGACGTCGTCGCCGACCGATTGCGCACCGGCATGAAGCTGTTCCGCGAGCACCACGGCACGCCGACCGCACTGGTCGCCGCCGGCGGCGTCGCCGCCAACCAGGCCATCCGTAAGACGTTGCACCGGATCGCGTTCGAGGTCGGCACCGTCCTGACCGTGCCGCCGCCGGAATTGTGCACCGACAACGGCGCAATGATCGCATGGGCGGGCGCCGAGCGGCTGGCGCTCGGCCTGACCGACACGCTCGACACGCCGCCGCATGCGCGCTGGCCGCTGTCGGAGATGAGCGGACGCAAGCCGGGCGCCGCCAATGCAACCCGTCTACCGGCCGTAGACTGGCCATGACAGTCATGCAGTGACGCTCGCGCCATGATCTATGCCCACATCGGCGTCGTCGGAGCGGGAGCCTGGGGCAGCGCGCTCGCCAATGCAATCGCGCGTGCCGGCCGCACCGTGACACTGGCCGCGCGCGATCAAGCCGCCGCGGACGCCATCGCCACAATGCGCGCAAGCCCGCGGCTGCCGGGCGTGCCGTTCGACGAGCGCGTGCGCGTGATCGCGGCCGGTCCTGAGCTCGCGCGCTGCGAGGTGATCTTACTCGCGGTTCCGGCGCAGGACTTGCGTGGAGCCGCCACCAAGCTTGCGCCGGCCCTTGTTGCGGGAACGCCGGTCGTCGCCTGCGCCAAGGGTTTCGAGCGCGGCACGCACAAGTTCATGACCGAAGTGATCGCGGAAAGCATGCCCTCCGCGCGTCCTGCGATCCTCTCCGGCCCGAGCTTCGCCGCCGACGTCGCGCGCGCCCTGCCCACCGCGGTGACGCTCGCGGCTGGCGACGAAGCGGTCGCCGCGGAGCTTGCGCGAGCCTTCGGCTCCGCGACGTTCCGGCCTTATCATTCGACCGATCTTCGCGGGGTCGAGATCGGCGGCGCCGCCAAGAACGTGCTCGCGATCGGGGCCGGAATCGTGGCCGGCCGCGGGCTCGGCGCCAGCGCCGCCGCCGCGCTGGTGACCCGCGGCTTCGCCGAGCTGTTTCGCTTTGGCGCAGCCTTCGGCGCACGGCCGGAGACGCTGACCGGGTTGTCCGGTCTCGGCGATCTCGTGCTCTCCTGCTCGAGTCCGCAGTCGCGCAATTTTTCCTTCGGCGTTGCGCTCGGCAAGGGTCAAACGCCCGAAGAGGCGCGTGCCGGCAAGCTGGCGGAAGGCGCCTTCACGGCGCCGGTGCTGGTCGAGATGGCGCAAGCGAAGGGCGTCGAGATGCCGATTTCCGCCGCGGTCGCGGCTATACTCGGCGGCACACTGAGTGTGAGCGAGGCCATCGAGGGCTTGTTGACGCGGCCGTTCCGCGCGGAGGGTTGATCCGATGAACTATTGGCTGATGAAGACCGAGCCGGAGGAGTTCTCGTGGGACGATCTGGTCAAGCGCGGTGCCAAGGGCGAGCCGTGGACCGGCGTGCGTAATTTCACCGCGCGCGGCTATCTCAAGGACATGAAAAAAGGCGATCTCGTCTTCATCTATCACACCGGCGACGAGAAGCAGATCGTCGGCGTCGGCGAAGTGATTCGTGAGCACTATCGTGATCCGACGGACGAGAAGAAAGTGTTCGTGGCCACCGACGTGATCGCCAAGTATCCGCTGAAGACTCCGGTGACGCTCGCAACCATCAAGGCCGACGCGCGCTTCAAGACCATGCCGCTGGTGAAATATTCGAGACTCTCGGTGCAACCCGTCTCCGCCACGGAATGGTCGCAGATCTGCAAGATGGGCGGCGGGAAGGGTTAGGCCCACAGGTACCCTTATGGCATTCGCAGGCATCAACTACCTCGCCATTCTCGTCGCGGCTGTAGCGGGCTGGATCGTGGGCGCCGTCTGGTACATGGCATTCGCGAAGTCCTGGATGGCGGCGGTGGGCGTCACCCGCGAGCGGATCGACGCCGCCAAGCAGCAGCCCGGCGCGTCATTGCCGTTCGTGTTCGCCTTCGCGGCCTGCGTGATCATGGCGTGGGTGCTCGCCGGTCTGATCGGGCATCTCGGTCCCGGGCAGGTGACGGTGCGCAATGGCGTGATCTCCGGGGCGTTCTGTTGGGTGGGCTTCGTCTTCACCACCATGCTGGTTAACAACAGCTTTGCGATGCGCAGCCGCATGCTGCTCCTCATCGACGGCAGCTACTGGCTCGTCGTGCTGGCGCTAATGGGCGCGATCATCGGCGCAATAGGCGTGTAACCACGATATCGCATGCGTGGCGCGCCTGGCCGGCGTCCATGCTTTAATTGAATAGCGCAGCAGATGGAGAGCCGTTCGATGAGATGGCGGTGCGCGATCGTTGCCGTGGCGGCGCTGTGCTCTGCGGTGCAGGCGCAGGACTGGCCCAGCAAGCCGGTGACGGTGGTGGTGGCGGCCGCGACCGGCGGCCCGATCGATGTGTTTGCACTTATCATGGCCGACCGCATGAGCGCGAACCTTGGCCAGCGCGTGCTGGTCGAGAATGCTGGCGGCAGCGGTGGAATCGTGGGCGGCAAGCGTGTCGCGAAGGCCAAGCCCGATGGCTACACGTTGCTGCTCGGCACGATCGCAACTCACGCCAACCCGCAATTGCTCGCCGACAAGCCGCCTTATGATCCGGTCGACGACTTTGCACCCATCGCGCTCATCGCTGAAATCCCGCTGGTGCTGGTCGCGCGCAAGAATTTGCCTGCCAACACGTTCGAAGAGTTCGCCGCCTACGCAAAGAAGAATCAAGCCGGCATGACCTTCGGCTCCGCCGGCGTGGGCTCCGCGTCGCATCTGGGCTGCGTCATGCTCCAGCGCGCCATGGGCGTAACCATTCGGCACTTGCCGTATCGCGGCACGGCCCCTGCCATGCAGGACCTGATCGCGGGCCGGCTCGATTTCCTGTGCGAGATCGCGGTCACCGCCGTGCCGAATATCGAGGCTGGCAGCGTCAAGGCGCTTGCCAATCTGTCGGAACAGCGCTCGGCCGTTCTGCCCGATCTCCCGACGGCCGGCGAAAAGGGGCTGCCGGCGGTGCAGGCCTATACCTGGACCGCGCTGTTCTCCCCGAAAAGGACGCCGGCGCCGATCGTCGCCAAGCTGCAGGCGGCCACGGTCATGGCAATGAACGGTCCAGGCCTGCGCGAACAGCTCGACAGCCTTGCGGCGACGCTGGTGGCGCCGGAGCGCCGCTCGTCCGAGTATCTCGGCCGCTTTGTCAGGAGCGAGTTCGACAAGTGGGGCGAGGCGATCCGCACCGGCGGCGCGCTGCCGAAATAGGCCATGCGAATGCCTATCTGCGTCAGCCGGCAAGCCATCTCATTCGCAAGAAGAGGATGCGGGTCAGGCCCGCACACGACGACCCGGTTTCTGCGGCGCGATCAATTATCCACCTTGATGCCGGTGTCCTTGATCACCTTACCGTAGCGCACGAAGTCGTCCGCGATCATGGCGGAGAAGTCTTCGACCGAGATCAGCGACGGCTCACCGGAACCGGCATTGATCAGCTTCTGTGCAACGTCCGGCATCTTAAGCACCGCCTGAACCTCGGTCCGCAGCTTGCTCACGATCTCCGGCGGCGTGCCGGTGGGAGCGAACAGGCCCTGCCAGATCGTGACCACATATCCCGGATAGGTCTCGCCGATGGTCGGCAGCTCCGGCAGCACCGGCGAGCGCTTGTTACTGCTGACGGCGAGCGCACGCAGCTTGCCCGAGCGCACCAGCGGCACCACCGAGCCGCCGCCGAACATGGCGACGGTTTCACCGGCGACCGTCGCAATGCCGGCCGGCCCGCCGCCTTTGTAGGGCACATGGGTCAGGTCGATATTGGCGGTACGCTTCAGCAATTCCATCGCGATGTGGTGCTGGCTGCCGTTTCCGATCGACGCATAGAACAGCGGCGGGTTTGCCTTGCGGGCGAAATCGATGAATTCGGCAAACGTCCTTGATGGAACCTTGTCGGGGTTGACGGTCAGGACCAGCACATTGGTGACGAGATTGGTGACCGGCACGAACGCCTTGCGCAGATCGACCGGCATCCTGGAATAGAGATGCGGATTGATGCCGAACAGGCTGTCGGAGCCGAGCAGCAGGGCGTGGCCGTCGGGCCGCGCGTTGGCGGCAAGCTCGGCGGAGATGTTGCCGTTCGATCCGGGTCTGTTGTCGACCACGACATTCTGGCCGAGCCGTTCACCCAGCGGGGCGCCGATGGTGCGCGCAATCACGTCGGTCGCGCCGCCGGGCGGGAACGACACGATCAGCCGGATCGGCCGGTTGGGGAAGGACTGCGCGCTTGCGGCGCTCGCCATCGAGCATAGCGTGACAGCCGCGATGGCCGACAGCAGAATCCGCCTCATCGTTTCCTCCAGTATCGTGGGAGCGGTCTCTAGACGCCGCCTTCCCAGTTCACGCAAGATATTCACACCGGTGTGGCGGTTCAGAAGTCCGCATCATTCTCGCAGCGAGTCCGACATGCGGACTTCTGAACCAAAGCCACACTAGAACTCGGCCACCGCCGCGATCAACCGCTCGATATCCTCCGGGCGCGACAGCCGGTGGTCGCCGTCCTTCACCAGCGTGAGCACCACGTCATCGCGGGCGAAGCGCGAGGTCAACTCGACCGCATGCCGCCATGGCACGTCCTCGTCGCGCACGCCCTGCAGGATGCGGACCGGACAGCCAGTCTCGATCATGCCGCCCAGCAGCAGGTGGTTGCGCCCCTCCTCAATCAGGGTGCGCGTGATCGGGTAGCCGCCCTCGTCGTAGGCGGACGGGCGGGTCCAGACGCCGGTATCGGTCATCTGATGCTGGATCAGCGGCGTCATCTGCTTCCACATCAATTCCTCGGTGAAGTCGACCGCTGGCGCAATCAGGACCAGCCCCTTGAGCGATGGAACGCCAGGATTGCCCTGCCGTGCGAGCTCACGCGCCAAGAGCAGCGCCAGCCAACCGCCCATGGAGGAGCCGATCGCGACTTGCGGCCCGGCGCAACATTCGCGAAAGACCGCCAGGCTTTCCTCCAGCCAGCGGCCGATGGTGCCGTCAGTGAACGTCCCGCCGGATTCGCCGTGGCCGGAATAGTCGAAACGCACCATGGCCCGGCGGTTGCGGACGGCCCATTGATCAAGCGCTTCGGCCTTGGTGCCGCGCATGTCGGACTTGAAGCCGCCGAGCCAGAACAGGCCAGGCGCGCCGCCCGCGCGGGCGCGGACGGCAATCGGCCGCGCCGCGGGACCGGTTCCCAGACTCAATATTTTCAGGCATGAATCACCCATTCGGCCTCGCTTGGTACCCGATTGCGTCCATCTAGTGCCCCGTTTCCGAAGTTCGTGATACGCCACAGCACACTCCGACACGAACTTCGGAAACACGGGGGCACTAGCAACTCCATGCTTCTCGTGCCGCTTTTCGATTTGAAGTTCCTAGCCGGGTTTGCTGCAACTGTTGTAGGAACTTCAAATCGGCGGCCATAGTACTCGACTCCCTATCGGAAAGCCAAAGAACGCAGGGATTTGATGGGTAGTTTTTGGGAAAGCAGTTGGTCGAGGAAGGCGACGACTTGAGCGGGACTTGCGGCGACGAAGATTTTCCGGAGCGTGTGCAGGC
>WHTP01000164.1 GCA_009377695.1 Hyphomicrobiales bacterium
AGGATCGAGAGCTTCTCGACCTTGTTGGTGCAGACCGCAAACCGGTAGCCGCGCGCTGCCAGCGTGTCGAGCATGGGTCCAACGCCAGGGAATGGCGCAGATTTGTCGGCAATATGCGTGGCGTAGTAGTCGAGGAAGTCACGCGTAAAGCCGTCGATTTCGGCCGTCGACATCGTTCGGCCGGCGGCTGCAAACCCGCGCTCGACCATGAGGCGCGTGCCCCCGCCGACGAAATTGCGCGCTGCCTCATAGTCGACAGACGGCATACCTTCGCGCGCCAGGATGGCGTTCAGGGTCGCGACTAGATCGGGTGCCGTATCGACCAGCGTCCCGTCGAGATCGAATACGACGATCGGGCATGTCATGACCGCTGATCGCTACCGGGCGCCGCGCGCGATGGCAAGCACTCACACGATAACCGGGATATATAGGCTATGCCTGATGACGGAACGACGCTAGATAAGCGAGTTTCACGTTCGAAGTCAGAAACAGAGCCGGCCGACTTTCGCAATGGATACTGATGCACAGAAACGTGCCGCGGCCGCTCGTGCAATTGAATTCGTCCGTCCCGGCATGCGCCTGGGCTTGGGTACCGGCTCCACCGCCAAGTACTTCGTCGAGCTGCTCGGAGAGCGGGTGCGCAATGGTCTGACTGTGATCGGCGTCCCGACCTCCGAGGCAACGCGGCGCGATGCCGAGCGGGTCGGCGTGCCATTATCGACATTGGCCGAGACGCCGGAGCTCGACCTGACGGTTGACGGCGCCGATGAGATCGCGCCCGACCTGTCCCTCATCAAGGGTGGCGGCGGCGCTTTGCTGCGGGAGAAGATCGTTGCAGCCGCATCGGCGCGCATGATCGTCATCGCGGATGAATCGAAATGGGTACCGATGCTCGGCGGCTTCCCGCTTCCGGTCGAAGTCGAGCCGTTCGGGCTGGAGTCGACGCGCCGCGCGGTTGAAGCCGCTTATGTGGACATCGGCTCACCGGCCGTGCCGATGCTGCGCCGGACCAAGGATGGTCACGCTTTCGTCACGGATGGCGGGCACTGGATTCTGGACGGCAGGCTGCACCGGATCGCCGATCCGAAGGCGCTGGCAGCTCGGCTGTCTGCTATTCCGGGCGTTATCGAGCACGGATTGTTCATTGGGCTCGCGACAGCAGCCATTCTCGCAGGAAACGCGGGCGTGCGCGTGATCGAGCGGTCCTAAAATCACCGAAACGCCTCATCGGCCGGAGAGGAGCATCGTCATGTTTACCAGAAACAAGATCGCCCACGTCATGGCCGGAGCGACGCGCGCGGCCCTGCTCGCGATCGCACTGATTGTTTTGGCGGGCGCAGCCCACGCCGAGCAGAAGTCGCAACGGCCGGCGGAACCGTCGCCGGCTGCGATGAAGATCGCTCGTGAAATCATCGAGCTGAAGAACGCGGCAGTCTTGTTCGGGCCGATGGTTCCGGGCGTCATCGAGCGCGTCAAGAACATGCTGTTGCAGACCAGCCCGGCGCTTCGCAAGGACCTCGACGACGTGTCGAACAATTTGCAGAAGACCTATGCGCCGCGAACCAACGAGCTTCTGAACGATATTGCGTGGCTCTATGCCACGCGCTTCTCCGAAGCAGAACTCAAGGAGATCGTCACGTTTTACCGGACGCCGACGGGCAAGCGGGTCATCGCCGAAGAGCCGATTGTGTTCGATGACGCCATGAACGGATTGAAAAGTTGGCAGGAGAAATTCGCCGAAGAGGTGATCGTGCGGTTTCGCGCCGAAATGAAGAAACGGGGGCATGAGCTCTTATAAGTTCTCGCGGGCTCGCATGAAGGCTGGTCGCCAGCATGGCTGATCACGAGGTCGACCTGTTTGTCATCGGCGCTGGCTCCGGTTGCGTGCGCGCGGCGCGAATTGCCTCCGGCCATGGCGCGCGCGTGGTGGTGGCCGAGGAATACCGTGTCGGCGGCACCTGCGTGATCCGCGGCTGTGTTCCCAAGAAGCTCCTGGTCTATGCCTCGCGCTTCGCCGACGAGTTCGAGGACGCTGCCGGTTACGGCTGGACCCTGGACGAGCCCACGTTCGATTGGGCGACGCTGATCGCCAACAAGGACCGCGAGATCGCGCGGCTCGAGGCAGCCTATACCACCAACCTGGAACGCGCGAACGTCCCGGTCGTGAAAAGTCGTGCGGTGATCGAGGACCCGCACACCGTGCGTCTCGTCGCGACGGGCAAGACGGTGCGTGCCGGCACGATCCTGGTTGCCACCGGCGCCGCGCCGCATCTCGGCGCGCAGATCGCAGGTCTCGAGCACGTCATCACGTCGAACGAAGCATTTCACCTGCAAGAACTTCCCAAGCGCGTCCTGATCCAGGGCGGCGGTTACATTGCTGTTGAGTTCGCCAATATCTTCCATGGCTTGGGGTCGCAGGTGACGCTGGTTTATCGCGGCGAGCAGATCCTGCGCGGTTTCGACAACGATGTGCGCGACCACCTGACGATTGAGATGACCAAGCGGGGCATCAAAATCGTGACATCGCAGACGGTCGATTGCATCGAGAAGGTCGAGCATGGCCTCGACGTGGTGTTGTCGGACCGCGAGTCTTTCGTCGTCGATTGCGTGATGTTCGCCACCGGCCGCAAGCCGAACGTGCAGGGCTTAGGCCTCGAGAAGGCCGGCGTGACGCTCGCACGCGGCGCGATCGCGGTCGATGAATTCTCGCGCACTTCGGTCTCGAACATCTACGCCGTTGGCGACGTGACCGACCGGATCGCGCTCACGCCGGTGGCGATCCGCGAGGGCCACGCCTTCGCCGACAGCGTGTTCGGCGGCAAGCCCACCAGGGTCGATCATACCGGCGTGCCGACCGCGGTGTTTTCCGAGCCGGAGGTGGGCGTGATCGGCCTGACCGAGACGCAGGCCGCCGAGCACTATCCGCGCGTCGACATCTACAAGACCTCGTTCCGCCCCATGAAGGCGACGCTTGCCGGCCGCGATACGCGCTCGTTCTTCAAGTTGATCGTCGATGCGGCCTCGGATCGGGTGCTGGGCTGCCACATCGTGGGGCCGGACGCCGGGGAGATGATCCAGCTCGTCGGCATCGCCGTGAAGATGAACGCCACCAAAGCGGATTTCGACGCCGTCATGGCGGTGCATCCGACCGCCGCCGAGGAGTTGGTCACGCTGCGCAGCAAGGCCTACTCGGTCGAGCGGCAGGCGGCGGAATAGGGCCGATCCGGGATTATTCTGGCCTTGGCGGATCGTATACTATATACGGCGCTCGTTTATTAAACGAAGCTCAATCAAAGCCCGCAACGCGGGCTACGAGCCTATCGACAGTGTTGGAGCCGCGTGATGGCCGAGCGTTGGACGCCAGAGAGCTGGCGCAAGAAGCCTGCCCTGCAGATGCCTGACTATCCCGACAAGCCCGCGCTGGCCGAGGTGGAGCGGCAGCTTGCGACGTTTCCGCCGCTGGTTTTTGCAGGTGAGGCACGCAACCTGATGAAGGCGCTCGGCCGCGTCGCCAAAGGCGAGGCTTTCCTCCTCCAGGGCGGCGACTGCGCCGAGAGCTTCGCCGAGCACGGCGCCAATAACATCCGCGATTTCTTCCGCGTCTTCCTTCAGATGGCGGTGGTGCTCACCTATGCCGGTTCCCTGCCGGTGGTGAAGGTCGGCCGCATCGCCGGCCAGTTCGCGAAGCCGCGCACCTCGCCGACGGAGAAGAGGAACGGCGTCGAGCTGCCAATCTATCGCGGCGACATCGTCAACGGCACGGAGTTCACGCCGGAGGCGCGCATTCCCGATCCGCGCCGCCAGTTGCATGCCTATCGGCAGTCGGCAGCGACGCTCAACCTCCTTCGCGCCTTCGCGCAGGGCGGCTATGCCAATCTCGCCAGCGTCCAGCAGTGGATGCTGAGCGCGATCAAGGACAGCCCGCAGGCGCGGCGCTACCAGGAGCTCGCGGAGCGTATCTACGACGCGTTGAACTTCATGCAGGCGTGCGGGCTCGATCTCGAGAGCCATCCGGAGCTGCGTACGACGGATTTCTACACCAGCCATGAGGCGTTATTGCTGGGCTATGAGCAGGCGCTCACGCGCGAGGATTCAACCCGGCCCGGAAGCTGGTACGCGACCTCCGGGCACATGGTCTGGATCGGCGCCGCACGCGTCAGCCGGATCACGCCCATGTCGAGTACTGCCGCGGCATCAAAAATCCGCTCGGCCTCAAGACCGGTCCGTCGCAGAAGCCGGACGATTTGCTGCGCCTGATCGACATCCTCAATCCGGAGAACGAGCCGGGACGGCTTACCCTGATTTGCCGGGTCGGCGCCGACAAGGCGGCGGAACTGTTGCCGCCGCTGATCCGCGCGGTGAAGAGGGAAGGGCGTATCGTCGTGTGGTCGAGCGACCCCATGCACGGCAACACCATCACCTCGACCATCGGCTACAAGACGCGGCCGTTCGACCTGATCCTGAAAGAGACCCGCACGTTCTTCCAGGTCTGCGTGGCGGAAGGCGTCTATGCCGGCGGCGTGCACCTGGAGATGACCGGGCAGAACGTCACTGAATGCACTGGCGGCGTGCGCGAGATCTCGGACCAGGAGCTCAACGATCGCTATCACACGGTGTGCGATCCGCGGCTCAATGCCGAGCAGGCGATTGACCTTGCCTTCCTGCTTGCGGAGCTACTCAAGAAGGAGCGTGCTGCTGGCAACGTGCAACCGTTGCCGGCCGCCGCGGGGTTGTAATTGATTTTATCATTCCGGGACGCGCCGTAGGCGCGCGTCGGATCTATAACCCGTTTTTGTGACAATGGATTCCGGGTTCGCCGCACGCAGCCAAGTGTACGCAGGCTGCGTAAACTTGCCTGCGATGCGGTGGCCCGGAATGACGAGCTGAAGATAACCAATGGCTCTGCCCGCGCTCTACATCTCGCACGGCTCGCCGCGGCTGATCGTCGAGGATTCCGCAGCGCGCGATTTCTTGAAGGGCTTCGCCAAGAGCCTGCCGAAGCCGCGCGCCATCGTGATCGCGACCGCGCATTTCGGCACGAGCCGCCCCGCCGTCGTCGGCGATGCGAAGCCCGGCATGATCTACGACTTCGGCGGCATGCCGGAATTGCGCAAGCTCGTCTATCCGGCGCCCGGCGATCCGCAGGTGGCGATCAAGGTCGCTGGCTTGTGGCAGGCGGCGGGTTTCGCGCCCGCGATCGTCACCGGCCACGGCTACGATCACGGCACCTGGGTGCCGCTGATGCTGCTCTATCCCGATGCCGACGTGCCGGTGGTGCAGATTTCGGTGCAGCCGCATCTCGGTCCCGCGCATCATGTCGCGCTCGGCAAGGCGCTCGCGTCGATGCGCGAGGAGGACTTCCTGGTGATCGGGTCGGGCTCCATGACCCACAATCTGCATGCGTTTTATTCCAGCGGTCTGCCCGGCGACGCGCCCGCGCTGCCATGGGTGGCTGAATTCAGCGACTGGGTGCACGACAAGATCGAAGCCGGTGCCAACGACGATCTCGTGAACTACCGCACGCTTGCACCGCATGCCGCCGACAATCATCCGACCGATGAGCATTTCATGCCGCTGTTCATCGCGCTTGGCGCCGCCGAAACCAAGGGCCGACGCATTCATGCCTCGACGCGCAACGGCGTGATCTCGATGGATACTTACGCGTTCGGGTGATGACCTCACTCCGCCCGCATCCTGGGGAGGCGGCGCAGCCGCCGTCTCGACGGCCGCTCCTGGCACGTCGAGGCCAAAGGTCACACCCATTTCGAGGGTCATGTCATTGGCTTCAGCGCCCAGGCGCAGGTCGTGCACTGGCGCGCCGATCACTTCGGCGGCTCAACACCAAGTTCGGTCCATACCCGGTATTCTTCAACTAGGGATACGCATCCCACTTGCCTGCGTGCGGCGGGTAGGGGAAGAAGTCAGCCATGGATCGTTTGCTGCGCGCGACCGTCAACACTTGGAACGGATTGAAGTCCGCGATCCGGACCGAAGCCGCGTTCCGACAGGAGATCGCCGTTCTCCTGGTCGCGATCCCGCTCGCCTTCGTGATCGGCCAGAGCCCCTGGACGCGCCTCGCGCTGGTCGGCAGCGTCGTGTTCGTGATGGTGGTCGAGCTGCTCAACACCGCGGTCGAGAAGCTCGCGGACCGGGTTTCGCGCGAATTCGACTTTCAGATCGGGACCGTGAAGGACATCGGCTCGGCCGCGGTCGGACTGGCGCTGCTGCTTGCCGGCGCCGTCTGGCTGCTGGCGATCGCTCAGCGGCTGGGGCTGCTATGACGTCTCCGGCCGCATGGCTGAGCCCGCGTCACCCGCGTTCCAATCACGCCTGCCACACGCTACATCATAGCCTATGAACGCCCGCCCCACCGATAGCCTTGCGATCGCGCTCGCGCAGCTCAACTCGACCGTTGGCGATATCGACGGCAATGCCGGCAAGGTGCGCGCGGCGCGCGCGCAGGCAGTGCGCGACGGTGCCGATCTCGTCGCCTTTCCCGAGCTCTTCATCTGCGGCTATCCGCCAGAAGACCTCGTGCTCAAGCCCGCGTTGCAGGCGGCCTGCCGCGCCAAGGTCGAGGCGCTTGCGCGCGAGACCGCCGATGGCGGTCCGGCCATGCTGATCGGCACGCCCTGGGTCGAGGAGGGTAATCTCTACAACGCCTATTGCCTCCTCGATGGCGGCGCCATTGCCGCTGTGCGGCGCAAGGTCGATCTGCCGAACTATGGCGTGTTCGACGAGAAGCGCGTGTTCGTGCCCGGCCCGCTGCCGGGGCCGATCAGCTTCCGCGGCGTGCGGATCGGCGTGCCGATCTGCGAGGACATCTGGGGCGTCGACGTGGTCGAGACGCTTGCCGAAACCGGCACCGAACTGATGATCGTGCCGAACGGGTCGCCTTACCACCGCGACAAGGATGACATCCGCTTCAACATCGCGGTCGCGCGCGTGACCGAGAGCGATCTGCCGATGGTCTACGTCAACCAGGTCGGCGGCCAGGACGAGCTGGTGTTCGACGGCGCGTCGTTCGGCTTGCACGCTGATCGGTCGCTCGCGTTCCTGCTTCCGGCCTTCACCGAGCAGGTGACGACGGTGCGCTGGCGGCGCAGCGGCAACACCTGGCGCTGCGCCGGCGGGCCGGTGGCGAAGGCGACGGGCGACGGCGACCACGAGGACTACATTGCCTGCATGCTGGGGCTGCGCGACTACGTCGCCAAGAATGGCTTCAAGGGCGTGGTGCTCGGCCTTTCCGGCGGCATCGATTCCGCGCTGGTCGCGGCGATGGCTGTCGACGCGCTCGGCGCTGAGCGCGTGCGCTGCGTGATGCTGCCATATCGTTTCACGTCGCAGGCATCGCTCGGAGATGCAGCCTCGGTCGCGCGTGCGCTGCGCGTCACCTACGACGTGGTACCGATCGAAAAGGCGGTGCAGGGCTTCGAACAGACCTTGTCGCCTCTGTTCAAGGATTTGCCGCGCGACGTGACCGAGGAGAATTTGCAGGCGCGGGCGCGCGGCACCATCCTGATGGCGGTGTCCAACAAGTTCGGCCTGATGGTGGTGACGACTGGCAATAAGTCGGAGATGTCGGTTGGCTACGCTACGCTCTACGGCGATATGAACGGTGGCTTCAACCCGGTGAAGGACATCTACAAGACCGAAGTTTACCGGCTGGCGCGCTTGCGGAATCAGTGGAAGCCGGACGGCGCGCTGGGGCCGAGCGGCCCAGTCATTCCGGACAACATCATCACCCGCGCGCCGAGCGCGGAATTGCGTGAGAACCAGACCGATCAGGACTCGCTCCCACCCTACGATACGCTCGACGCAATCCTTGAACGGCTGATCGAACGCGAAGAGCCGATCGCGGCGATTGTCAAAGCGGGCTTCGACATGGAGACGGTGGCGCGGGTCGCACGCATGCTCGATCTCGCCGAATACAAGCGCCGCCAGTCGGCGCCGGGCGTGAAGGTAACGCTGAAGAATTTCGGTCGCGATCGCCGCTATCCAATCGTGAACCGTTTTCGTGACACCGGCGCGGCGCTGCCCGAGCCGGACCGTGCGCTGCTCAAGGACCAGAGCGCGGGCGGAATGGGCGAGGCATTCGATTATTGATTGCTCCGAACTGCCGATCCGTCCGCACCTCACCATGAGGCCGATCGCGGTCTCAGTTCGCTGGAATGAAGGGCGGGCCCACGGTGCGCACCTGGGGCTTGCCGTTTTCGCCCTTCCGTTGCTGCTTTGGCGCCGCTGCGGAGGTGGTCGGCGGCTGTGCGGCGGGCGCACTCTTTGGCTGCGCACCCTTGCCCTTCGCAGCCGGAGCGTTCTTGGGCTGCGACAGCGCCTTGGCCTGCTCCTCCGTCACGACGATATCGCCCTGTTCGACGGTGTAGTCTTCGAGGTGCTTGAGTGCATCGGCCCAGGTCTGGCCCGGAGCGCGGCAACTGCACGACGGATTGAACGCCTTGCGGAACGCGAATGCGTTGGGCAACTCGGAATAGCTGCGCCCTCCGGTCGAGATCGCTTGCGCAATGTCCTCGCCCGGATTGCGGTGGCTGTAGAGCGCGACCTCCGCCGCCGGGCACATGCGCTGGCACGTCTGCTCGTCCTGCGGAAAGCTCGCCGGCGTCGTCGAATAGGAGATCGGGAAATAGTACCCGTCACAGGTGCGCACGCACACGGTACGGTAGGTGTCGCCGACGGGGCTGCCGGGCGGCGGAGCGCCTGGCTCGATAATGGTGCCGCCGCCGAACAGATTTTCAAAAAAACCGCCGCCGCCACGGTTGGCATATTGACGATATTGCGGACCGCAATCGTTCTGCGCGAGCGATGCAAGGATCGCTCGGCGCTCGCCCTCGCGGTCACCGCTATTGCCTTGCAGACGCTGCAGATCGGCCAGCACGCGGTCGAGATTCGCGCGCATCTGCTGGATCTGATTGTTGATCGGGCCGCATTGCGGCGGCTGGCCGCCGAACAGCGAGAAGAAGCCACGGCCTTCGCAACCCATCTTGCGCCCCTGCGCTGCGAGGCGATCGATCTCGGCCTGCTGGCGATGCGCGGTCTCTTCATAACGCCTGATCTGCTCGGCGCGCTGCGGATCCGCCTGGCCGCCACGGTCGACCATCCCAAGCTGGCCCTCGAGCCGCACGCAAACAGGGCTGCGCTGCGACGCGGGAGGCGGAAGCGGCGGCTGTGCCTGCGCGGCCGTCGCGCAAACGGCAGCGGCAAGCGCAGCCGGAATCGCCCGGCGCAAGAGTGTCCGCATCACTGTTTTATTCATGGAGCAGAGCCGCACCCGACGCATGGTCCTTCGAAAGCATGACGAAGCGCCGGAATGGTGACAAAAGTGAGGTATCCTGGAGGTTAGCGGTCGTCCGGACCAGCGTCGTGGCGTGCTGGATGAACAACTGCAACCAGCGGCCGCGTTTCGGCGCGCAAGTTCCACAGGATGCCGCTGATGATCAAGCCCGCTCCCGCGAAAACGAAGATGTCGAGCGGCTCTGAATAGAGCCACCAGCCCACGACCGCGATCAACGGAATGCGCAGAAAATCGAGCGGTACCACGAGGCTCGCATCGCCGGCACGGAACGCGTTGCTCATGCAGAAATGCGCGAACAGTCCTGCGGCTCCGATCGCCGCGATTCCAGGCACGAGGCTCCATTCGATCTTGCCGACGAATGCCACGCCCGCGACGGTAACGCCGATGGCGAGCTGGATCACGTTCATCCAGAAAACGATCGCAAAGGTGCTGTCGGTGGCGGTGAGCTTCTTGGTCGCGATGATCTGGATGGCATAGCCGAGTGCCGCTGCCAGCACCATCAGCGCGGCCGGCTGGAACGTGCCCAGCCCGGGCCGCACGATCACGAGTACGCCGGCGATGCCGAGGATCACAGCGCCGATGCGGCTCGGCGTCATGCGTTCGCCGAGGAAGAACGGCGCCAGCAGGATGGTCCAGGCCGGCATCGTGAATTCGAGCGCAAACACAGTTGCAAGCGGCAGCAGCACGAGGCTCCATGCCCACAAATATTGCGCGCCGAAATGGATGCTGTTGCGCAGCACATGGAGCCTGAGCCGTTTGCGGCTGATACCGCGGCGTAGCTCCGGTCGCAGCGCCATGACGGCAAGGATGATCAGAAGCCCGACGGCGGCGCGGAGCGTGAGGATCTCAAGAATGCTCAGCGATCCGGACAAGCCGCGGATAGCAATCGCCATGACCGAGAATGACAGGAGCGTGCCTGTCATCCATGCCACGACGACCAGGAGCTGTCGGGGCGATGTCACGAGTGTCTCGATTCCGAAGTTCGTACCATTTCGCAGCGGCCTCTTATACGAAACTTCGGAATCGAAGGGCACTAGCAACTCTTTAAATCTAGTGGCCCGATTCTAACATTCGCATCCCTTCTCAGCGGGCGACTTTGCGAATGTTAGAACCATAAGGACCGCTAGCAAATATAAGCTGCTAGTGGAGTTTTGGATTTGACATTCGCTTTGGGAGTCTGCGGTCAACGGGGTAGCGAATGTCAAATCCACTCCACTAAATAAATTCGTGTGGCTTGGTTCAGAAGTCCGCATGTCCGACTCGCCGCGAGAATGATGCGGACTTATGAACCGCCACACTAGGAGCCTGTCCAGATAGCTCTGGTGTGGGGCTGTGTTCATGGACGATAGGTGGCTTAGGCCGCGCTGGCGAGCTTGGTGATGTTGTGGGCGGTGCAAATCAACGCCCATTCGGCCCTCACGTTCTCGATGCCACG
>WHTP01000216.1 GCA_009377695.1 Hyphomicrobiales bacterium
CCGAGGAGCTTGTCCAACTCCTCCCGCGGCGCCACCGGCGTGGTGACGATCACGTAGAAATTCTTACCCAGGAAGTTCTTGGTCAGGTCGCGATGCTGCTGATCGGAATTTGCCATCGGAGTCATCCCCAGTGCGCTGCCGGATTCGAGCCGCACTATGGCACACGATCGGGCAGGCAGTCCCGCGCCAGCGCGGATTTGCCCTGCGTATTTGCGCGTTGCGGTGCTGCGCAGATTTGTTGCTAATGACCGGACAATTGCGGGATATGATTCATGGACAGAACGTCTCGACCCGACCGCCGCCGTTTCATCGGCAGCACCACCGCCGCAGCCCTGGCGCTCGCCGCGCCGCGGCTGGCGCGTGCGCAGACCTATCCGTCCCGGCCGGTGCGGGTGATCATTCCGTTCACGCCCGGCGGCGCACCCGACGTGCTGCTTCGGCTGGTCGCGCAGAAATTGACGGAGAAGTGGGGCCAATCCGTCATCGTCGAAAACCGTGCCGGCGGAAACACGCTGACCGGCACCATCGCCGTCACGAAAGGTCCGACCGACGGCTACACGCTGCTGCTTACCGGCGACCAGACCTTCATCCTCAACCCGCTGCTTTATCCGACGTTGCCTTATTCGATGAAGGAGCTCGATCCGATCATTCTCATCGCGTCGATCCCGCACATGCTGGCGGTGTCGCGCAAACTGCCGGTCTCGAATGTGAAGGAATTGATCGCGCTCGCGAAGCGCGAGCCTGACACGCTCACTTTCGGCACCACCGGCGCCGGCACGATCCAGCGCATCGCCACCGAATATTTTGCCGGCATCGCCGGTATCAAGCTTGTGCACGTGCCGTATCGCGGCGCCAACGAGACCACGACGGCGATCCTCTCTGGCGAGATCGACCTGACCATCAACGGCATGTCGAACATCCTGCCGCATATCGAAGGCGGCAAGCTCAAGGCGCTTGCGATCTCGACGCTATCGCGCCATCCGCTTGCGCCTGACGTCCCGACCATGCAGGAGGCCGGCGTGCCCGACTATCGCTCCCAAGGCGCGTTCGGCTTGTTTGCGCCCGTGGGCGTGCCGGCGGACATTCGCGCGAAGATCCATGCC
The DNA here is from genome assembly GCA_009377695.1 of Hyphomicrobiales bacterium. Lineage (GTDB taxonomy): Bacteria > Pseudomonadota > Alphaproteobacteria > Rhizobiales > Xanthobacteraceae > VAZQ01. Next base: position 1,104 of record WHTP01000216.1, read on the forward strand.
GACACGGCGGAGGTCTTGCAGCGTCCCGACGTCGTGAAGGCACTACAGGATCGCAGCTTCCAGGTCGACAATGTCGGGCCGGACGGCTTCACAAAGATGATCGCGGCTGAAACCGAAAAATGGGCGAAGGTGATCCGCGCCGCCAACATCAAAGGCGACTAGGCGATCAAAGGCGACTAGGCGCGCACTGAGTTGTCCGCTATGCGGATTTGTCCGCTGCGCGCTGTAGTGCGTTCCTTGCTGGGTTACGAAATTCACAATGGTTCTATCGGGAGTTTGAAAAAATGCGTGGGAATGGGATCAATCGGCGGGGGTTCATCGGCGGTGCGGCGGGGCTGGCAGTGGCGACGCCACGGCTGTCGTTCGCGCAGGCCTATCCAAACCGCCCCATCCGGGTGATCGTGCCATTCGCCGCCGGCGGCCCGAGCGATATCATTGCGCGCATCGTGGCCGGCGCGATCCAGCCGCGACTCGGCCAGTCGGTTGTGATCGACAATCGCGCCGGCGGCGGCGCCAATATCGGGATCGGGCAGGCCGCGCGCGCGCAGCCCGATGGCTATACGCTCCTGATCACCACCAGCGCGATCGTCATCAATCCGTCGCTCTACAAGAAAACGCCCTTCGATCCCATCAAGGATTTTGCGCCGATCTGCGATCTCGCGATCTCGCCGCAGATGCTGTCGGTCCTGCCAGGCTATGCGAAGACGCTCGCCGAGTTCACCGCCAAGGCGAAGGAAGCGAAAGGCAAGCTCAACTACTCGAGTCCTGGTGTCGGCACACAGGCCCAACTCACCGTCGAGCTGCTGAAGCTGCGCGCGGGCATTGACATGACTCACATCCCGTTCTCGGGCGGGCCGCCTGCGGTGCAGGCGTTGCTTTCGAAGTCGGTCAATCTCGTCACCAACGCCGTGCCGACCAGCGAGAAGCTCGTGCATGCCGGAACCATTCACGCACTCGCCGTAAGCGGCAAGGATCGTTGGTTCTCACTACCGAATGTTCCGACCTTGGTAGAATCGGGCTTCCCTGGCTTCATCACCGATACGTTCGTCGGGATGTTCGCGCCAACCGGTACGCCGAAAGAGATTGTGGACCGGCTCACCACGGAAACGCAGGCTGCGCTCAAGAATCCGGAAGTGGTCGCGCGGGCGCGCGGCGCGGGCTTCCAGATCATTGGTGGCGGGCCACGGGTTCTGGCCGAGCGCGTTGTTCGGGAGGTCGGGCTCAACCGCGAGATCATCCGGAAGGCGGGTATTGAGCCGAGGTAGGATTGCGGGTCCCGTGTCCCGGGCGCCGGCGCAGCACGAAGTGATGCGCTGCAGACCCGGCACCCGGTTAGAAATTCGCGAGATGGTAGAAACCGGGGTCCCGGATCAGAGGGGCACCGCCGGCGCGCTGCACGTCCGGGACACGAAGCTCTGCTACTCCGCAAATCCCGGATCGAGGCGCTCCGCAAGGCGGCAGTGGTAGTCCCACTCGGCCTGGGCGTAGCGCGGCGACTTGCGCTTCTCGACGATCTGCTTGCGGGTGACGTCGAGCACGTCCTTCGGGATGTGCCGGATCTCGACGCCCATCGACATCAGCTGAATCTGCAGTTCGCAGGCGTCGACCAGCCGACGCATATAGAGGAACGTCTCGGCGATGGTGCGGCCGATGCTGAGGAGCCCGTGATTCCACATGATCAGGCAATGTCCGTCGCCGAGGTCGCGCAGGATGCGCGGCACCTCGTCCTCGCCTTCGGCGAAGCCTTCGAAGTCGTGGGTGCCGACCTCGCCATAGAGATGCATGCTCGACTGGTCGACGATGATCAGGCCCTGCTTGGTCGCAGACACCGCAACGCCGGGGCGCGCATGCACATGCATGGTGCAGTTGATGTCAGGCCGTGCTTCCAGGATGCCCGAGTGGAAGTTCAGCCCGGCCGGGCCGAGCACGACGCCCTCATGGCTGACGATCTCCCGGCGCTCGCCGTCCATCCGCACCGTCGCCAGGTTGGAGGCGGTGATCTCGTCCCATCCCAGGCCGTACGGGTTCATCAGGAAGTGGTCGGGGCGATCGGGGATGCGGACGCAGATGTGATTGTTGATCTGGAGATTCCAGCGGTAGTGGTGGGCCAGGCGGAAGGCGGCTGCGGCCTCGACGCGGATTTCGCGCTCGGCCTCGCTCATCTCATAGTGGCGGACGCCGGTCTTGAACTGCGCCTGGGCAATCACGTTCATTGGAAGTCTCCCTTTGTTGCGCCGATCATAGTGCGTCAGGCACGGTTGGCAAACCTGGTAAGAGAAGCCATCACCGCGTCACAGCGATGCAAAACCGCATTTGCGCGGCAACGGCGCCTGACTAAGATGCCGGCAGGGGAAACGTCCGGAGAAGCCTATGAAAGGCCCAGCGCGAATCGGTGGGCGGCTGCTCGTCGCAGTCCTGGTCGGAACTATCGTCACAGGCTTGGCGGCGGTGCTGGCGCCGGGTGCACGGGGGCAGGATGCGCCATTCTATAAAGACAAGACCGTTCGATTGATCATCAGCGCCGGCGTTGCGGGTGGCTATATGGCTTACGCGCGGCTGCTGGCCGCACATATGGGCAACCACATCCCCGGTAAGCCCGACTTCATCGTTCAGAGCATGCCGGGGGCCGGCGGGCTGCTCGCCACCAATTATCTGTACACGCAGGCACCGCAGGACGGCACCACCATCGGCCTGATCCACTCCACGGTGCCGCTGGCGCCGCTGTTCGGCATGTCGGGCGCGCGGTTCGATGCGCTGAAGATCCACTGGCTC
>WHTP01000178.1 GCA_009377695.1 Hyphomicrobiales bacterium
CCCGAATGATGCGAAGACGAAGATCCGGCGAGAGGGGTTTGGCCATGCGGGCTGGCCTCCATCACCAGCCCCCACGATGAATCACGATTTGCCCGGCAAGGGAATCCCTTCCGATTCCGCCAGATCGAAAAATGCTCTAGATTCAATGAGTTGCTAGTATCCTTCGATACCGAAGTCCGGAGGCTGCCGAGAAGTTGTACGAATTTGGCAATCGGGACACCAGCTACCGGCAGAGCATCCAGATACCCCGTCGCCGACCCTTTTTTCTCGATGTTCGTCGGCACGCCCCAGTTGCGCCCCATTCCGCCTTTTTTGTTCATGGTATGGGCGGGTGGGGCCCCATTGTTCTTGCAGGCGTATTGGCGGGTGCGATGCTCGATGCCCGCGCCCAGGATGGATCGTCCCGATGCGGCGCCGAGGCGATGTCCGCCGGACGTGTTGTTCGTGTCATCGATGGCCGCAGCTTCGTACTCGACGATGGTCGCGAAATCCGCCTTGCCTCGCTTGAGGTTGCCCCTGTCTCCGACATGTCTGCGGCCGGACAGGCCGCGCAGGCGGTGCTGACCTCCATGCTCGCTGGCAGAGAGATCGAGCTCCGCAGCGCAGCGGCCGCTCCCGACCGCTACGGCCGTACTCTCGCCTATGCATTCACCGCCAGCGAACGGCGGCCGGTTGCACACGCGATGCTGGCCACGGGGCATGCCCGTGTCGGCGCCCAGATCGGCGATCCTGCATGCGTCGCAGAGCTGCTGTCCCGGGAGCGAGTGGCCCGGACGGCCAAGATTGGCCTGTGGGGCGACCCGCAATATGGCATAATGGATGCCGGGAACTTGGCAGGTCTGGTGGCCGCACGGGGTCGTTTCACGGTTGTCGAAGGCAAAGTGGCGTCGGTCCGCGAAAGCGGCGGTACCATCTATGTAAATTTTGGCCGTCGATGGTCGCAGGCGCTCACGGTCACCATATCGAAACGTCAGGAGCGCATCTTCTCGAACGCCGGGCGGAGCCCCCGGGCGCTCGAGAACAGGCGCCTCCGCGTGCGTGGCTGGGTCGAGGTTCGCAACGGTCCGCGAATCGAGGCCAGCCGTCCCGAGCAGATCGAGTTGGTCGAAGCGAATTGACGATAGCCGTGCAGACGACGCGCAAACCGACACGGACGACCGGCCGCCTTGCGGGAGCGGCAGCGGTCGCGCTCGGGTTGCTGCTCGGCGGCTGTCTCACGCCGTCAACGTCGACGCCGCCGCGCCAAGTCGATCTGCCCGAACCGCCGCCGCAACGCGCCCCAGCGCCGACGGCCGCCCAGCGCGAGCACGAGCGCATTCTCGCCTCCTACAACGGAGCCTACCAGGATCCGCGGCTCGACGCCGTGGTCAACCGCGCGGTCGAGAAGCTCGTCGCGGCCTCGGAGCGACCCGACCAGCGCTACCGCGTCACCATCCTCAACTCATCCGCGGTCAATGCCTTCGCGCTGCCGAGCGGACATCTCTACATAACCCGCGGTCTGATCGCACTGGCCAACGACACATCCGAGCTCGCCTCGGTGCTCTCGCACGAGATGGCGCATGTCATCGCCAGCCATGCCTCGATGCGCGAAGACCGCGCGCGCCAGGTTGCGCTGGTCGGTCGCGTGTTCGACAATTTCGGCGCCGCCGATCCCGACATGCATGCGCTCGCGCTGGCCAAGTCCAAGATCGCCCTCGCCACCTTCTCGCGCTCGCAGGAATTGGAGGCCGACGGCATCGGCGTCGGCATCGCCGCGCGCGCGGGCTACGACCCCTTCGGGGCGGTCCGATTCCTCTCGTCGCTGGAACGGCAGGCCGGCCTGCGCCCAGCCGGCCAGGGTTCCGGCGATGCGCGCATGCCTGACTTCGTGTCGTCGCATCCAGCGACGCCCGAGCGCGTGCGCAATGCGCAGATCAACGCCCGCCAGTTCAGCGGTCCCGGCAGCGGCGATCGTGACCGGAAGGCCTATCTCGCCGGCATTGACGGCATGCTCTACGGGGAGGACCCAAGCGAGGGTTACGTGCGTGGACGCCGCTTCCTGCATCCGCGGCTCGGCTTCACCTTCGTGGCGCCGGACGGCTTCGCGCTCGACAACACGCCGCAGGCGATCCTCGGGATCAAGGACGGCGGGGGCCAGGCGCTGCGGCTCGACGTGGTCCGCGTGCCCGCCGAGCAGCCGCTGGCCGCCTATCTCAATTCCGGCTGGATCGAGAACATCGACGGCTCCACTGTCGAAGAGCTCACGATTGGCGGCTTCCCGGCGGCGACCGCGCTTGCCCGTGGCGAGCCATGGACGTTCCGACTGTTCGCGGTCCGGTTCGGCAATGACGTGTACCGCTTTATCTTCGCGACCAAGCACGTGACGCCCGCGGCCGACCGCGCGTTCCGCGAGTCGGTCAGCACGTTCCGCCGCATGAGCGCCGCCGAGGCAAATTCCGCCAAGCCGCTGCGCATCCGGATCGTGCAGGCCGGCGAAGCCGACACCGTCGAGCGCCTCGCCGCACGCATGGCGACCGACCGCAAGGAAGAACGCTTCCGGATCCTCAACGGGCTCGGTCCCACCGACCGCGTGCGCGCCGGCAATCAGGTGAAGATCGTGACGGAGTGAGGCGACGCGATCGCTTTGCCAGCCTAGCCATTCAGTGAAATCAGCGTCATCATCGTCGCAAGCGGCGGGCACCGATCTCTCTCCGTCATCCTGAGGTGGCCTCAGGGTGACGGATCGATAATGGTGCCCGCTGTGATGGAGCAGTGGAGTTAGCATGAATCTCGGATTCGTCGGGCTCGGCGTGATGGGCCAGGGCATCGTGCCGCGCCTCCTCGCTGCCGGCCATGCTGTCACCGGCTGGAATCGCAACAAGGCCAAAGCCAAGCCGCTGATGGACCAGGGCATGGGTTTCGCGGATACCCCGCGCGAGGTCGCTGAGCGCGCCGAGATCGTGTTCTCCTGCGTCACCGACGGCGCCGCAGTGCGCTCGGTCGCGCTTAGTGATGATGGCGTGATCGCGGGCCTGCGCAACGGCGCGGTCTATGCCGACATGAGCACGATCTCGCCCGATGTGAGCCGCGCGGTCGCCGCCGAGTTCGCGGCCAAGGGCCTCGCGATGCTCGACGCGCCGATCTCAGGCAGCCCGGTCACGCTCGTGCAAGGCAATGCATCGGTCATGGTTGGTGGCGACAAGGCCGCGTTTGACAAGGCTGAGCCCGTTTTGCGTGCAATTGGCCCGAAGGTGACGCACATTGGCGGCAACGGCCTTGCGGTGCAGATGAAGATCGCCGTCAACCTCCTGCTCATGGTCGAGGTGATTGCGTTCGGCGAAGCGGTCGCGCTCGCCGAGAAAGGCGGCGTGGCGCGCGAAGTCGCGGTCGACGCGATCCTCAAGAGCGTCGCAGCCTCGCCGGTGCTCGGCTATCGCGGCCCGTTCATCCTCGACGGCAAGATGCCGGCAGTGCCGCTTGCCGACGTCACGCTGCAGCAGAAGGACATGATGCTGGCGCTCGATCTCGGGCGCAAGCTCGGCAGCCCGGTGCCGCTCGCGGCGGCCGCCAACGAGATGATGAATGCCTGCCGCGGGCTCGGCATCGACGCCAATGATTTCGTCGTCGCACATCAGGTGTATCGTCGCCTGGGAGGACAATCATGAATTTCGAAAAACTCGGATCCGCTCTGGCGAAAGCCGTAAAGGGCACGAAAGCCAAAATCGCGGATGAGCGCATGAAGGGTACGCCGATGTACCGCACCAACATGCGCGACGTGCCCAAGGTCGAAGGCCTTCAGCGCAAGGATGGCTGGGTCGACATGCAGGTGCAATTCCTGATCGACAAGAAGACCGCCGGCGCCAACCACGTGGTCGGCTGGACCGTGCTGAAACCGGGCGCGCGTCACGAGCGTCACCGGCACCACAACTGCGATGAATTCTTCATCGTGCTGAAGGGCCGCGGCCACATCTACGGCGAGCATGGCGACGAGCCGTCGGGCGAAGGCGACGTGGTCTACTCACCGCGCGGTTGCTGGCACGGCTTCAACAACACGTCGAATGACGACGTCGTCTTGGTGTGGGGCTGGATGGACGCAGGATCCATCGAGGATTCCGGCTACGAGGTCGGCCCCGATCACTCCTGATCCCGTCGCCACAACATTGTTGCAGACTTCTGAACCGCCACACACTGGGGCAAAATGGCACGAGCGTTACTGCCTGGCTGGACTTGTTCCCGGCATCGGCCTCTCTAGAATTCGTGACCGACAGAGGCCGGATTGCACCGGCACGACACTGGAGTGTTCATGTTTGACCGTTCGTTGGCGGCATCCGCCGCAATTGCCATTTTCGCGAATATTGCTGCGACGGCACCCGTCGCCGCACAGGGGCAAAAGCAAGGACCGTGGCCGCAGCGCGCCGTGCGCTTCATCATTCCCCTGCCACCGGGCAGCGGCATGGACTTGTCCGCGCGGGTGATGGCGGAGCGGTTATCGCCGAAATGGGGTCAGGCGATCGTGGTCGAGAACCGCCAGGGCGCCGACGGCATTCCGGCAGTGACCGCGTTCTTCTCGGCGCGCGACAACCACACCTTCCTGTTCTCGTTCGGCGGTGTGGTCACCTTCAATCATCTGCTGCACGCGAAGCTGCCCTACGACCCGGCAGAGCTCCTCCCGATCGCACCGGTCATCGACAACTTCCTCGGCGTGTCCGTCACCTCGCTACTCAAGGTGAACACGCTTGCCGAGCTGGTGAAGGCCGCCAAGGCACAGCCCGGCAAGCTCAACTACGCGGCGACACCAGGGCTGCCGGTTTACGTCCTGCAGGCACTGCAGCGCTATGCCGGCATCACCATGGCGAACGTCCCCTATCGCGACTTCGCGCCCGCCTATCAGGACCTCAACCAGGGCCGCCTGCACATCATCGGCACCGGCGTGCCGACGCAGGTGGCGCACCATCGGGCCGGCACGGCGAAGCTTCTGTTCGTCACCAACCGCGAACGCTCGCCGCAGGTACCGGATGTGCCGACCGCCAAGGAGGCGGGATTTCCAGACCTCACCTTCGAAGGCGTCGCCGGGCTCTATGGCTGGCGCAACATGCCGGCCGAAATCAAGCAGCGTCTCGTGACCGACGTCGCCGCGATCGTTGCCGATCCGGATTTCCGCGCCCGCGTGCTCAAGGTCGGCACCGTGCCGCGCTCGGGCACGACCGAGGAATTCGCCGCCGCGATCGCGGCGCAGCGCGAGCAGGTCGTTGCCATTCACAAGGCGATCGCCAAGCCGAAGGAGTGACCCTCGGCGACGCGTCCAACGATAAACATCAAGGGGAGAACGCCAATGCACCAGACGAAACACCGGCTCGCGGGAATGGCCGCGGCTCTTCTGGGGACCCTTGTCCTCATCGCCGCACCCGGTGACGCGCAAGCGCAAGGTCAGACACAATCACAAACGCAATCCTGGCCGCAGCGGCCGGTGCGCTGGATCATTCCGTTCGGACCGGGCGCCGGCGCCGACATCGGCGCGCGGCTGATCCAGGAGCGCCTGCAGAAGAAGTGGGGCCAGCCGGTCGTAATCGAGAACCGGCCCGGCGGCGACAGCATCATCGCGATCCAGGCCATGCTCTCCGCCAACGACGACCACACTTTCCTGTGGGGGCCGAGCGGCAACTTCATCGTGCATCCGTTCCAGTACAAGAAGCTGTCCTATGACCCGAAGGACATCGTGCCGGTCGCGCGTTTCTCGTCGACCATTCTCGGCATAGCCGTCCCGGCCTCCATGAAGATCAAGACCGTCGCCGAGTTCGTGAAGCTCGCGCGCGCGCAGCAGGGTAAGTTCAATTCCGCGGCGGTGCCCGGCATCACCGAGCTCGCCCAGGATTATTTCATGCACAGCGCCAAGATCAGGACGCAGAAGGTCCCCTACAAGGACATCGTGCAGGCGGTGAACGATCTGGCTGAAGGACGCCTGCAAATCTACTCGTCCTCCTACGCGATCCTGCGGCCGCAGCGTGAAGGCAACCGCATCACCGTCCTGGCGCAGTTCGGCAAGGTACGGGCGCCGAGCCTGAAAGACCTCCCGACCGGGATCGAGGCGGGTTTCCCCCAGCTCCAGATGGACGGCAATGTCGGGCTTTTCGCCAGCAAGGCCGCTTCCGCGGCACTGATCGAACGGATCAGCAACGACATCGTGGCGGTGGCGAACGACAAGGCGGTCGAAGATCGTCTCAATGCAACGGCGCAAACGCCAGCCCGCGGTGACGCGAAGGAATTCGCCAAGTCGATCGCCGAGCAGCGCGCGTACATCGCCAAGATCGTCAAGACGCTGGGCATCAAGCCGACGAGGTGACAGTGGCCGTGCTCCCTCTCCGCCCTCATCCTGAGGAGGCGCGAAGCGCCGTCTCGAAGGATGAGGCGGAGAGAGGTCCGCCCGAGCCTCACAAACTCACGTCACCGTGCCCGATGACGTTTCGTCCTCGAACACCGTGATCGCCGGCGGCTTGCCGCTCAATCCCAGTTCCTGCCAGCGCGCAACCACGTTGTCGTAGGAGCTCTTCGAGAGCTTGGTGCGTTTCGAGAACGTCTTGATGTGCTTGTAGTCCATGCAGGCATTGATCAGCGCCTTCGAGCCCCAAGGTCGGATCTCCGGCGGATTGAGGCTCGGATCGAGGAACGTGCTCCAGGTCTCGCGCAGGATGTCGATCGACTGCGACGGCCGCGAGCGCGTCGCCATCGCCCACAACACCTGGCCGATATTGGTCGGATCTATATCGTCGTCGACCACGATCACGTATTTGCCGAAATAGGCGCCGGCGGTGCATTGCGCGGCGAGCGCCATCACCTGCGGCGCATGCCCCGCATACATCTGCTTGATCGACACGACTGTCATGCCCCAGCCCGCCGCTTCCGGGATCGACCAGACGCCCTGGATGCCCGGCACGCCGAGCTTTTGGAGGTCGGCCCAAATCCCCGCCGAGCGAAGAGCCGCCCAGAACAGGCCGCACTCGTTCGACGGGCCATCCGCCATCAGCGCGCAGGTGAGCGTCGGGTTGTCGCGATAACGCACCTTTTCGACACGCATAAAGGGCGTCGCGCCTGACGGCCGGCCGTAATAGCCGGTGAACTCGCCGAACGGTCCCTCTGCGAAAGTCTCGTCTGGATAGACGAAGCCTTCGAGGATGATTTCCGCGCGCGACGGCAGCGGCAGGCCCGTGACATCGCCGGTGAACAGCTCGATCGGCGCGCCGGCGATGCCGGAATAGTACTCGTACTCGCATTCGGTCTTGGGCAGGCTCGTCGCTGCCACCAGGAACAACAGCGGATCGATGCCGTAGCAGGCGGCGATCGGCATCGGCTTGCCCATCTTCCACCACTTCTCACGGTCGAGCGTCGCGTCCTTGCCGGGCGAGGTATAGACGCCGATCTCGCGCGGTCCCTTGATCATCATGCGGTAGGTGCCGACATTGATGCGCCCGGTCTCCGGACACTTGGTCACGACCGCATCGGCCGTGCCGAGATAGCGGCCGCCGTCGAGCGGCCACATCCGCTGCGCCGGGAACTTGCGGATGTCGATGGCGTCGCCGGTCAGCACATTCTGGTTGCTGATCGCCTGATCGGGCGAGACCTCTTTCGGCGTCATCTTGCGCCCGAGCTTCTTCTGCAGGGCCTGCACGGCCTTGAGCGGATGATCGACCGGCTCTTCGCCGATCATCAGGCAGAAGCGCGAGAGATTGCAGCCGATCATGTTGTAGAGCGCCTTGTGGCCGGGATGCCCCTTGATGTTCTCGAACAGAAGTACCGGGCTTTTCTCGAGCGCGACGAGATAGGTGATGGTCGCGGCCTCGAGATCGGGATCGACCTCCGCGGTGATGCGCTTGAGCTCGCCCATTGCCTCGACCTTCTCCAGCCACAGGTCGAGATCGCTCGAATTGGCGCCGGCGGCCTTCGACCGTGTGCTGGCGTGCTGGAGTTTCTGATCGCCGTCCGGGCTGATCGTGACACTCATCTCAGACATTGCACTCCCCGCATTGTTCTGTTGTTTGTTGCGCTTGCTGGTCCGTCGGCAATCTTGCAGCGATCCGGCAGCGGTGCAAGATCGCGAAATGCAGGATTTCTCCATTACCGCCTGCGGCTTACGGTCATCGTCTTGCATCTTGCAGGTCGTGCAGCGTCACGAGCCTTCCTGCAGCCATGTAACTCCCTATGACGATCGGGCCCTCGCCTCGCGATCGCAGGCCGCGACAATATTATCGAGATACGGCTGCAGGCTCTGGCGCATCGCGCGATCGGCAGCAGGGTCGGTCCGCCTCGCGTCGCGCGCGTGCACAAACTCCAGGAGTTGGACATAGGCATCATTGAGCGCCGTCTGCACCTCGCCCTCACCCCCGAAACCGAGATCCTCAAGATCGGCTTGTGTGATGTCCTCGCCATCGAGAGCACGCATGAGGACCCGATCACGTCCTTGACGTCCCGCATCGCCGTGTTTCCAAGATCTGTCTCGCGCGGCAACGATGTCCTC
>WHTP01000150.1 GCA_009377695.1 Hyphomicrobiales bacterium
CCCGAATGATGCGAAGACGAAGATCCGGCGAGAGGGGTTTGGCCATGCGGGCTGGCCTCCATCACCAGCCCCCACGATGAATCACGATTTGCCCGGCAAGGGAATCCCTTCCGATTCCGCCAGATCGAAAAATGCTCTAGAAACCTCTAGGCAGGGATACGCGCCTCGTCGTCGGCGGGCTCGCGCAGGACATAGCCGCGGCCCCACACCGTCTCGATGTAGTTCTTACCGTTGAGGCGTTCGCAAGCTTCTTGCGCAGCTTGCAGATGAACACGTCGATGATCTTGAGCTCGGGCTCGTCCATGCCGCCGTAGAGATGATTGAGGAACATCTCCTTGGTGAGGGTCGTGCCCTTGCGGAGCGAAAGCAGCTCCAGCATCTGATATTCCTTGCCGGTGAGGTGCACGCGCGCCCCGTTCACCTCGACCGTCTTGGTGTCGAGATTGACGCACAGATCGCCGGTATTGATCACCGATTGCGCATGACCCTTGGAACGCCGCACGATCGCATGGATACGCGCCACCAGCTCGTCCTTGTGGAACGGCTTGGTCATGTAGTCGTCGGCGCCGAAGCCGAGACCGCGCACCTTGTCCTCGATGCCAGCGAGACCGGACAGGATCAGGATCGGGGTCTTGACCTTCGACACCCGCAACGAGCGCAGAACCTCGAAGCCCGACATGTCGGGCAGGTTCAGGTCGAGGAGGATGATGTCGTAGTCGTAGAGCTTGCCGAGATCGACACCTTCTTCGCCCAGATCGGTCGTGTACACATTGAAACTCTCGGACTTGAGCATCAGCTCAATTGATTGAGCAGTGGCACTGTCGTCCTCGATCAGTAAAACGCGCATGCCAGTCCCCTTCCTCGCCGCTTCGGGCTCAGGTCGGCACGCCGCAGCGGCGGCCCGTTAAAAACGCTTTGGGACAAACCGACTCGCGACACTAACGCCGTATGGTTAACAAAACCTGTTTCCCGCACGCAAGAACTCCCTGGGCAAAATCGGTCGAATCGCCCTAAGATGTTGCGTGAGAGGGGTTTTTTGACCAGCGAGCAGTTCATATCACACTTGAAGAGTCGATCCTAACTGACTCAAAAGATTCAGCCCCGTCCCTTAACCCGGGCGAAACGGATGCTCGGAGGTCCCAGACGGTGACGCAATCATTAACGACGCGGGTAAACACGGAGTTAAGACCAGCAACCGCAACGTTAAGAAGCGCGGCTAAGGAATAGCTAACGGGACTCGCACGCATGAAGGCGCTGGCAGAACAGATCGCAGAACTCGACGGGGTCGAAACCTATGGTCGGGTGGTTGGCGTGCGCGGCCTGATGGTGGAGGTCGCTGGTCCCATCCACGCCATGTCGGTCGGGGCGCGGGTGGTGATCGAGACCGGCCGCGATCGGGATATCGCCGCGGAGGTGGTCGGCTTCTCCGGTGAGAACGCGCTGTTAATGCCGTTCGGTGCGCTCGAAGGCGTGCGCCGCGGCTGCCGTGCGATCGTGCGCTCGGCCGCCGCCGCGGTGCGGCCGTCTCCGGGTTGGCTTGGTCGCGTCATCAATGCGATGGGCGAGCCGATCGATGGCAAGGGCCCGCTGCCGCCAGGGCCATCGCCCTATGGCTTCCGCAATGATCCACCAGCTGCCCATGCTCGCCGCCGCGTCGGCGGGCCGCTCGATCTCGGGGTGCGCGCGCTCAACACCTTCATGACCTGCTGCCGCGGCCAACGCATGGGTATTTTCGCAGGCTCGGGCGTCGGCAAGTCGGTGCTGCTGTCGATGCTCGCCCGCAATGTGAAGGCCGATGTCTCGGTGATCGGACTGATCGGCGAGCGCGGCCGCGAGGTGCAGGAATTCCTGCAGGACGATCTCGGCGTGGACGGCCTTGCCCGTTCGGTGGTGATCGTCGCGACGTCAGACGAGCCGGCGCTGATGCGCCGCCAAGCCGCTTACCTCACCCTTGCGGTCGCCGAATTCTTCCGCGACATCGACAAGGACGTGCTGGTGCTGATGGATTCAGTCACGCGCTTTGCCATCGCGCAACGCGAGATCGGCCTGTCCGCCGGCGAGCCGCCGACCGCCAAAGGCTATACGCCGACGGTGTTCACCGAGCTGCCGCGTCTGCTTGAGCGAGCCGGGCCAGGGACCGGTGCGGGGACCATTACCGGGCTGTTCACGGTCCTGGTTGAGGGCGGCGACCACAACGAGCCGGTCTCCGATGCGGTGCGTTCGATCTTGGACGGTCACATCGTCATGGAGCGGCAGATCGCGGAGCGCGGGCGCTTTCCGGCCATCAACGTGCTCAAGTCAGTGTCCCGGACGATGCCGAGAGCGGCCGAGCCCGCGTTTCTGCCGGTGGTCGTACGGGCGCGGCAGGTCATGGCGACCTATGCGGATATGGAGGAGCTGATCCGACTCGGCGCCTACCGCCCCGGATCGAGTGCCGAGGTCGACGAGGCCATCCGCCTGCACCAGCCGCTTGAAGCGTTCCTGGCCCAGGCCAAGGACGATGCAACCGATCTTGGGCAGGGATATCAACGTCTTGAGCAAATGCTGGGTGCCTTGGAAACTGAAAACTAACACTATTGGGGCCACACTGGCCGGAACAGCCCACCGGCATGAGGCCCGTTCGCCTCCTGCGACGGGCACAGCGTTTGTTTCCGGGCCGCGTTGCGCGTTCCCGCGCCGCGAAGCCCGGGACTTCGGGGGAGTAGGAAGTCGATGAAGTCACGCGAAACGATCATCCGCCTGAAAAAATTTCAGGTCGACGAAAAGCGCCGCAAGGTCGCGCAGATTGAAGGCATGATCGCCGAATTCGATCGCATCGCGGGCGACCTCGAGCGCGAGATCAAGACGGAACAGGACCGCGCCGGTATCCACGACCCTGCGCATTTTGCATATCCGACCTACGCCAAGGCCGCGATGTCCCGGCGCGAGAACCTCAAGCGTTCGGTCGCGGAGTTGCGCACGCAGCTCGACGAGGCGCAGGCGGCGCTCGGGGAGGCATTTGAGGAGCTCAAGAAGGTCGAACTGCTCGACGAGCGCGACCAGATGCGCGAGCGGGCGGAGGAAGAGGCTCGCGAGCAGGCCGAGCTCGATGCCATCGGCATGATGCGCAACAGCGCCCGCGCCTGAAATCCAGATTGATTCCGTAGAGATGACCTGGGGTCGGGCGTTTTGACGCCCAGACATTCGTTGTCGCGGCTCTCGACAGGGCCGGTTGGTCGGGGATAATCCGTTCCCACGAGTGTGGCGCTTCAGAAGTCTGCAATTATTGCCGCGAGCCCGAATCGCGGACTTCTGAACCAAAGCCACACGAGACGCAAAGAGTTGCTTAGTGTCCTTCGATTCCGAAGTTCGCATAGGGGCCGCCGCGAATTCGTGCGAACTTCGGAATCGGGACAACTAGCGACGTCCGGGGCAGGGGCCATGGTCATGTCGACGTCAACGCCCGTTGAAATCTCATTGATGCTGGCGTCTGTCGCGAATGGCGACGCCGGCGCATTCGAGCGCCTTTACCAAGCGACCTCGGCAAAGATCTACGGCGTGGTGCTGCGCATCGTACGGCGGCACGACCTCGCCGCCGAGGTGATGGAAGAGACCTATCTTCACATTTGGAAGACGGCCGGCAAGTTCGATCCGGCGCTCTCCTCGCCGATGGGTTGGATGGTCGCGCTCGCGCGCGCTCGCGCCATCGACCTGGCGCGCCGGCCGGACATCGTCGCCAGCGAAGCCGACCCGGAAATCGCTGAAAACGAAAGCCCCGGCACCTTGTCGCGGCGCGAGCTCACCGATGAGCTCAAGCGCCTGCTCACCTGCATCGGCAGGCTTGAGCCCGACCGCCAGCGCATGCTGCTGCTCGCCTATTATGGCGCCTTCACCCGTGACGAGCTCGCAGGCAAGCTCGACATTCCGGCCAACCTGCTCAAAGCGTCGCTGCAGCGCAGCCTGTTCGAGATCGAACAATGCCTGACGTCGTAAGCGACGACGAGCTGAACGCGCTTGCCGCGGAGTATGTGCTCGGCACCCTCGACTACGAGGAGCGCAAGGGCGCGGCCGCGCTGATCGAGGTCGATGCCGCGTTCCGCGGAATCGTGCGCATCTGGGAGCGCCGATTCGGCGATCTGCATCTGATGGTGGAGGCGGTCGAGCCGGATCCGCAACTCTGGGAGCGGATCAAGCCAAAGGTGCCAAGCATCGAGCAGGTGCCGCTGGCGATTCCGTCGCATGCCGACGAGCAGGCGCGTGCCGCTGCTGCGGCACCGGCTGAGGCACCGGCTGGCGAGGCAGCTCGACCTGCGACATCGACAGCAGCGGCGACGCCACCACCGACCGAGGCGCCGGCAGCAGCGGCCGCTACGCCCGCGGCCGATACCACGGCCGCCCAACCGAAGACCGAGGCAACGGTTGCAGACGGCACCGTGCCGGCTGTGGCCGCGGCTGAAACGCCGCCCGGCGAATCGAAGCCGGACGAATCGAAGCCGGACGAGTCAAAGCCAGACGAGTCAAAACCGGACGAGTCAAAACCGGATGAGTCGAAACCGGCGGACGCGGTGCCGCCGGCCATTGCGGAGACCGAACGCAAGCTCGCCGAACTGACTGCGCTGCTTCCGGCCGCCGAACAATCGGAAGCCGGGAAAACGGAGCCGCTGTCTGAAGACGGGCTGCATACGCATGCGCCGGATCTCGTGCCGCGTGGATTCGTGCCGCCGGTGCCGATGGGCACGCGCGGCACGCCGACGGTGGTGGAGGTGCCTGTCCGTGAGACCGGTCGCGGCTGGATGGCGGCTACCGTGATGATGGGTCTGGTGTCGCTTGTGCTTGCCGGTCTTATCGGAGCCTGGCGATATTTCCCCGAGCGTCTGCCGGCGCCATTGCGCGCCCATTCGGTGCTCAATCTGCCGGCGCCGCAGGCCTCGCCGGCGAAGGCGCGGCCCAAGATCGCCCCGTTCGACGAGTAGCGCGGGTGCACTTTCGGAGATGAAGAAGGCCGACCCCTGAAAAATGCAGCGGCCGGCCTTATAGCCTGATCTTGGGATTCGATAACGGGTCAGCGAATCGCGCTGGTGTCGGTGACGGCCGCAGTGACCGGCGCGGTCGCCTTGATCACGGTGGCTTGCAGCCTGCCGCTGGTCATGGTGCCGTCCGTCACGCGGTCTGCAATGCCAACACCGGCAACCAGCGTCGCGCAAACCAGCGCGACAGCCACGATCTTAAGATGGGTCATCCGATCCGCAGTGAACATCGAGGAATTGTTCATGACATCCTCCCGCGAGGGGGTCCTTAAGCATTAGTCGCGGCAACTCGTAGAAGGTTCACGGCTCCTTAACCGCCCTCCGTAGGCACACGTGTCACCGCTCCGAGACCCTGCGGGCACGGCCGGCCACTTCCCCCGATTTCACTGACATTGAATAAACTAGTACCGGCCGAGAAAGTTCCAAGGTGCCTGCGGCCTTACTCACGAAACGTTGAACAATCGCCCGGGATCACCCGCTGGTCGCGTTGACTCGTGCCCCGGCCTGGGCAAAAACGAAGCAGAATCCTCGAAAAACAAGGTCAAAATGACCACGATTGATCCGCCCGCCGATCCCATTGCCCGAAAATCATTCAAAGAAGTGTGGCTCATCACCATCGGTCATGCGCTAACCCATTGGTATCCTGCAACTTTCTACCTGCTTCTGCCGCTGATCGGGAATGAACTCGGGCTGAGCTATGTGCAGATCGGCTCAATCCTGACCACGCAAGCCCTTGCCGGCGCCATTTCCAACGTTCCCGGCGGGCTGTTCGTCGATTCAGTCGGCCGCAAGGGGCTGCTCATGGCGGTCTCCCTGTTCTGGATCGGTGCGCCTTACCTGCTGATGGGCTTCAGCCACGACTACTGGCTGCTGCTGAGCTGCGCCGCGCTGGTCGGGATCGGCAACAACCTCTGGCACCCGACCGCGATCCCACTGCTGGCGCAGCGCTATCCCGACCGCAAGGGACTGGTCGTGTCGATCCACGGCATGGGCGGCAACGTCGGCGATGCGTTGGCGCCGCTGGTCGCGGGCGCGCTGCTTGCGGTGCTGACCTGGCGCGAGGTCGTCGTGATCAACGTGGTCCCCGGCATCCTGATGGCGGTGATCCTCCTGGTCCTGCTCGGCCACACGCTCACCACCGACGATCCTTCTTCAACAGCCAATGGGTCGCCACCGAAGCGCACGCTCCGGGACACGCTGCGCGACTTCAAAGCGCTGCTCGCCAATCGCACGCTGATCTTCTTGTGCGCGAGCTCGGTGTTCCGCTCGATGACGCATGGCGGGCTGCTCACCTTCCTTCCGATCTACCTCGCCACCGACATGGGCTATTCCCCGATCTGGATCGGCGCCTGCATGGCGGCATTGCAGACCGCCGGATTCATCGCGTGCCCGATTGCCGGTCATCTGTCCGATAAGATGGGGCGCCGCCAGATCGTCATGAGCAGCATGATGATGACGGCCGTCATCATCATCGCGATGATTTTTGCCGGTGGGACGAGCGCCTTCGTGTTCTTCATCGCCTTCCTCGGATTCTTCTTCTTCTCG
Organism: Hyphomicrobiales bacterium; assembly: GCA_009377695.1. GTDB lineage: Bacteria > Pseudomonadota > Alphaproteobacteria > Rhizobiales > Xanthobacteraceae > VAZQ01. Next base: position 6,552 of record WHTP01000150.1, read on the forward strand.
ATCCGGGCGGTGCTGCAGGCCTGGCTGCTTGACGCGACGCCGCCGAACATGGGCGGCTCGTCGATCGGTGTGCTGTTCGCGATCCAATCCTTCGGCTCGGCGCTGGGTCCGATCACCTGCGGCCTGATCGCCGACCGCTACGGCCTGCTCACGACGTTCTATTTCCTGGTCGGCACCATCATCGCCGCCAATATGTTGATCTTCTTCACGCCGGTTCCGGACAAGGCGCTCGGCGACAACGCGCGGTTCGCCGGCCAGCCGGCGGAGTAAATCAAACGCTGCCCACCGTCTTGAGCCGCGCGCGCGGGTGAATCTCCGCCTGCGACAGAACCGGCGTTTGTGAGCGGAAGCGCTCGACGATTCCGCGCACGAACGGTCGTGCCGCGGCGGACGTGACCAGCACCGGCGCCTCGCCGCGCGGCCTCTTCGAAGCGTTCGCGCACGATGGTGATGAATTCGGTCAGCCGCGAGGGCTGCATCGCAAGCGTGCGGTCATCGCCCTGGCCGATGATCGATTCCGCGAAGTTCTGCTCCCATCGCGCCGTGAGCGCGATGATCGGCAGATGGCCGGCGGGCGTCGTGTATTGCGCGCAGAGCTGGCGCGAAAGCCGCGCTCGCACATGCTCGACCACGCTCGCGGGATTGCGTGTGAACGCGACCGCGTCGGCGATGCCCTCGAGGATGGTCGGAAGGTCGCGGATCGATACCCGCTCGGCGAGCAAGAGTTGCAGCACGCGTTGGATGCCGGAGACCGACATCTGCGACGGCACGATGTCCTTGACCAGATCGCTCTGCTCCTTCGGCAGATCTTTGATGAGCTTGTTCACCTCCGCATAGGAGATCAGCTCGGATACATTGCCCTTGATCAGCTCGGTGAGGTGGGTCGACATGACGGTCGCGGCGTCCACCACCGTGTAGCCTTTGATCGCAGCGTCTTCCTTGAGCGCGGCGTCGACCCAGGTGGCGGGCAGGCCGAAGGTCGGCTCCTGAGTGTGCATGCCGGGCAGCGAGATCTGCGCGCCGGTCGGGTCCATGACCATGTACTGGCCCGGCCAGATGCGGCCGGTGCCGGCCTCCACTTCCTTGATCTTGATCACGTAGACGTTGGCCTCAAGCTGCACGTTGTCGAGGATGCGCACCGACGGCATCACGAATCCCATCTCGATCGCGAGCGAGCGCCGCAACGCCTTGATCTGCTCGGTGAGGCGGTCGCTGCCGTCCGGCGAGTTGACCAGCGGCAGCAGCGCGTAGCCGAGCTCGATCTTGAGGTCGTCGATCTTGAGCGCGGTCGAGATCGGCTCCTCGATCGGCGCGGCATGCACCGCTTCGGCCGTTTTCACGTCATCAATGATGGCCTGCTTCTTGCGCTTGTCGACGAACCAGGCCAGCGCACCGGCGCCGCCGCCCAGCAACAGGAAAGGGATCGCGGGAACTCCTGGCAGCGCCGCCATCGCCAGCATCACCGCCGCTGACATGCCGAGCGCCTTTGGATAGCCTGAGAATTGCGAGATCAGCGCCTTGTCGGCCGCTCCCGCGACGCCGGCTTTGGAAACGAGCAGGCCCGCTGCCATCGAAACAACCAGCGCCGGGACTTGCGTGACCAGCCCATCGCCGACCGTCAGCAGCGTATAGGTCCGGGCGGCGTCCGCGAACGACATCCCTTGCTGCGCGATGCCGATGATCATGCCGCCGATGACGTTGATGAACACCACAAGCAGCCCTGCGATGGCGTCGCCGCGCACGAATTTCGAGGCGCCGTCCATGGCGCCGAAGAATCCGGATTCGTCCTCGACCTGGCGACGGCGTCGGCGCGCCTCCTCCTCGTTGATCAGTCCCGCGGACAGGTCGGCGTCGATCGCCATCTGCTTGCCCGGCATGGCGTCCAGGTGGAAGCGGGCGGCCACTTCGGCGATGCGTCCCGAGCCCTTGGTGATGACCACAAAGTTCACGATCACCAGGATCGTGAACACGATCACACCGATCACGAAATTGCCGCCCATGACGAAGTTGCCGAACGCCTCGATGACATGGCCGGCAGCGGCGGTGCCCTCATGGCCGTGCGCCAGGATCAGCCGGGTCGAGGCGAGGTTGAGCGCCAGCCGCAGCATGGTCGAGATCAGCAGAACCGTCGGGAAGGCGGAGAATTCGAGCGGCGCCTGGATGAAAAGCGCCGTCATCAGGATCAAGACCGAGAACGTGATCGACAGCGCCAGCGCGAAATCGAGCAGCATTGGCGGTAGTGGCAGGATCAGCATCACCAGGATCAGCATCACGCTGATCGCCAGGGCGAGGTCGCCACGCTTGAGGACCGAGCCGATCTCGCCGATCCCCGGCAGACTGAATTTCTGGCCGGGAGCCGCTGTTACATCCGTCATGTTCGCCGCAATGCCCCGCCGCGCCCGGTCATGGGCGCCGAATGACTGTTGGGCGGCGGCGAGGCCGCCGACCCGCGTGATGGGAACCGCGCCCGCGTCCAAGGGGTCGCCCTCGATTCCAGTGCTGAAGGGAACTCAGTGATCAACGGAAGAAATTACCTCCCAGCCCTAGGCAAGATTTGCCGTTCTTATGGTTAATCGGGTGTTAACGGAGGTACTTGAGGACGACATTTTTGCGGGGTGTGGCTTGGGGAACGTGGGGACGCTTGGGGAGCGGGAAAGCAGACACGAAACCGCCTATACAGCCCTCGGAATATCCCCGAACACGAGCGACGCTGGCCAGTCGCGCATTCCGGAGTCCAAGAAATGCGGCAAACCAAGACGGGCGTGTTCCTAGCCGCGGCCCTCGCGGCAATGACCCGCCCCCGTGGGGCCGCCCGCGCATGCCGAAGGGCTGCAGGCAGGCCTCTGGCACAGCGTTCAGACGCCCACGCTCAACGGCGTCGCCGGTCCGCCGCGCGAATCGAGGCGCTGCCTTCGCGACGCCGACGTGGGCGATCTCGATCGCACGTTCAGCCCCGTGTTCGGGACGACCAACTCCGCCTGCGAACGGGTGGAGCACGAGTTCACACCGCGACGCCTGCGGTGGCGCCTGCAATGCAGGGGTCAACTCGATATGGACGTCGCCGGCGAATTCGTATTCGAGCGGCCCGATCGCTACGCCGCGACTATTGTTGCGAACTCGATGCAGGAGGTGCACACACGCATCGAGGCGGAGCGTGTCGGGGAGTGCGAGTAGTGCCGCACGCTGATCGCTGCACGTGGCGCCCGGTCTCTGGATGAGGGCGGAGCGCGTGTCACAGCCGCGAGAGATCGCCGCGGGCGATGACTTCGCCGGTGGGCTGGCCGGTCGGCGAGCCGCCCAAGGGTTCGAGCGACACCGCAAGCGCCGCACCTCTGCCGACCTGCGGCAGCAGTTCAGCCGGCACGTTCAGCCGCACCGGCTGGCCAGCGGCGATCAGGCCAAGCGACGCCGGCTTGCCGCCCTGTGGGATGAGCCACAATTCCACCGAGCGTTTGTCGGCGGTGAGGAGCGACGCCGGCACGATGGTCAGGCTCCTGCCGTCGGCGCTGATGGCGGCAACGAAATTCGGTTGATTGGTCTTGAGGCCCGTCAAGGTTGCGAGCAACGGCGCCCGGGGCGTTTGTGGTGTCGGCCGCATGCCCACATAAACCAGCGCAGCGAGACAGGCGGCCGCCAATGCCGACGCGCCGATGCCCAGGCCGCGCCAGAAGGCGAGGCTTGACCACATCGACGTCGGCGGGGCGATACGTGGATCGGCGGTGAGCGGCGGCCCGCCAAGCGAGGCCTGGATGCGCAGCCAGGTTTGCGCCGGCGGCCTCGCGGGCGGCACGTAGGAGGCGATGCCGCCGAGCCGCTCCTCCCACTCGCCGACCTCGCGCGCGAACGAGGCGTCTTCCGCCATGCGCGTCTCCACCGCGCGCCGTTCCTCGGCGCCCAGCACGCCAAGGACGTATTCGGCCGCGAGCATGCGGCCTTCGTCCTCGGGTGCGATATGGTCGGTGTCGTCGTTCATGATGCTTCGAGGCACGTCCTCAGTTTCAGCAGTCCACGCCTGATCCAGCTCTTCATCGTTCCGAGTGGCACGCTCATGCGCTCCGCCAGCTGGTCATAGGTTACGCCGTCGAGGAACGCCGAGCGGATCGCCTGCGACGTTTTCTCATCGAGCTCACCCAGGCACACGCCAAGCCGCGCCTGCTGCTCCGCCTTCACCACCATATCGAGTGCGCCGGGCGTGACGTCGCGCACGTCCGCGGCCGCCTCGAGCGGCGCCGTGCGGCGGGCCATGGTGCCCGAGCGCAGCCGGTCGATCGCCCGGTTGCGCGCGATGGCGACCAGCCAGGTAATCGGGCTCGCCCGGTCCGGATTGTAGAGAGCCGCCTTGCGCCACACTGTCACATAGACGTCCTGCAGCACGTCCTCGGCCTCGCTGTGATCCTTCAAGATACGGAGGAGGACGCCAAAAAGCTTCGCGGACGAATCCTGATAGACCGTCCGCAGCGCGGCGCGGTCGCCGGTGCCGGTGCGCACCAGGGCCGCGGCAAGCTGGCTGCGTGCGGCATCTGCGTCCATCAGGTCTGATCCCCGGCGGTCTCATGTGGCGGCCGGGGTCGCCCGGCGTGGCGTCACCCGCCTATTGTACGAAGATCGGGCGGATTTGGATGCGTACTGACGAGGCAAGGCAAAAAAGTGGCTCCTGCTGCTGCAAGAGGTTTCCATGCTAGCCATAAACCAAGAGGTTTCGGTGCTAGCCATAAGCTATGACTGCGATGATTCAACGCGTCCTGCGGATCGCGCCGCTGCTGGCACTGCTGTTCGCGTCGCCGGCGCCGGCACAGATGCCACAAGGTGTCATGCCGCAGGGCTTCGTGGACGCCGCCACGGTGGTCGATGGGCTCGTCGTCGACATGCGTTATTTCCGTGACGATAACTTCGTCGGACGGCGGATCGATGGCTATGAGGCGGCGCGCTGCTACCTGACGCGTCCGGCTGCGGCGGCGCTCGCGCGCGTGCAGCAGGATCTCGCGTCCCAGAGCCTCGGGCTTAAGGTCTTCGACTGCTACCGGCCGGCGCGCGCAGTGGCGCATTTCGTACGCTGGGCGCGCGATATCAAAGACGTCAAGCGCAAGGCCGATTTCTATCCCGACGTCGACAAGCGCGACCTGTTGCGGCTCGACTATATCGCGCCGCGCTCCGGCCATTCACGCGGCTTGACCGTCGATCTCACACTGGTGCGGTTTGCGCAGGGGCTGGCGCCGGTAGAACTCGGCGCTGAACTCGATATGGGCACGCCCTTCGATTTCTTCGGCGTGCAATCCTGGCCATCGAGTCGCGCCGTCAGCGCAGAGGCGCAGGCCAACCGAAAAATCCTTGCGGCGGCGATGCGCCGTGGCGCCTTCATTCCCCACGTCAAGGAGTGGTGGCACTTCACGCTGCGGAAGGAACCCTATCCAGGCAGCTATTTCGATTTTCCGGTGCGGTGAATCGCGTCCGTCAACTTACCTTGTGCTTCGGGCGCTTGAGCGGAAATTCGGTGCTGTCATAGAGCCGCTGAATATCGTCAACGTCGTAGCGTTCGTCGCCAACCTGCAGCCAGGCGCCGAGCGTACGAACGGCGGGAAACTCCTCAACTGCAAAGCGGATTGCCTCTGCGGCAGTTCCGAAGCGCCGGTAGCCCAGGGGCTGGCGGGTGCCGCCCTTGCG
>WHTP01000032.1 GCA_009377695.1 Hyphomicrobiales bacterium
CGCTTCTTATCCTCTTGCTGGAGATATTCGGATGAAACGCGCCCGCAAAGTCCGGCCGGATGTCCACCAGAAAACAGAGCGCCGGTACATCGAACACGTGGGCAATTACATCCTCGACATCTTGCCTGAGAGCGACGAGAGAGCCGAGAAAGTGTTGGCCTACGTCAAGGAGCACCTACACGAGCGCAACAGCACGTTCCCGCGCTCCAGCGCCTGAGATCACCAACACCGCCCCAACGATTGCGCCGCCCGGTTCACAGCCGGGCGGTTCTTCTTTAGGCTGGCACTCCCGATTCAGGAGGTCCCGTGATCAATAATCTCCACGCCATTCGATACAGCTTCGTATGTCTCAACTGTCAGGCTCAATTTGAGGAACGACTGATTGCGCTAACCAAAACTGATGCGATCTCTTGCCCGAACTGTGCAACATCTATCGACATTCGGGAGTCGAAACAGAATGGAGACTTAAAACGCATCTTCGGCGACGCGCGCGCCCTTTGAAGGGCGCCGCCCTCACGCCGGGCGGTTTGTCTTGTTATTTCGCGGGCGGCGGCTGTGTCGGTGTTGTCGTCGGGCTGATTGGGGCCGATGTCGTCGTGCCCTCGTACTCGTTCAGAATGTACCAAACCAAACCAAATGAGATGGCTGCGGCCACGACGGCGATCAAAATATACCGGACGGTATCCGACATGACGGCCCCCTCCCTTTTTGTTGTAGCCCCCTGGGGATCAGAAACACGGCCGCAGTGATTCTCTGAGGTACCGACATCCGCGCGCCGCCCGGTTCAGCTGGGCGGTTTTGTTTTGTCGGCTCCCCAGTGGTGGTATTTCCTTGCAGAATACCCCCTGGGGGTATATACTAGAACAGAACATGAACATCAAACCAGGGCGAGAAGCCATGAAGACTGATGAGGACGTCTTGAACCGCGAAGCCGGCACGATCGCGGTGCGCGTGAGCCCTAGCCTTATGGCGGCCACGAAGCGTGCCGCTGAGCGGGAGGGGCTTTCGTTAAGCGCCGTCGCGCGGCGTGCCCTGCTTCGCGAACTGCGCACGGAAGAAGCGGCATGATCAAAGAATTGCAGGACGCGGCCGGCTGTCGCGCAACGACCCGCTTGCCGCCGATGAACTGCCCGAACCTGGAGGTGACTGGAGGCCGTGACGATCAGGCAGTTCGGGTCCGCCGGATCGGATGGGCCATGCCTTGTCACTTTTCCAGCACAACCAGTTCAGCCGCAGGTCGGCGACCTGTCACACGCGGTCGTCGGTTCGCGTTCTGCAACCATTTGAAAATCGAAAGGAGCTCGAAATGAGCACGACTAACGAAGTAGCTGAAGATCGCAAACCCGATGCTGATTTTGACGACGTCTTCAAAGGCGCATGGGACAAGGTCGCGGAAGGCGTCGACGATGTCACGGACGCGATCACCAGCCGCGACAAGATCAAGGAAAGCGACGAACCCTTGCCTGCGATCGAGGGCGAGGGCTGGGCAAGCCTCGTGAACGATCCCGAGCGCGAAGCACCAGCACCGCGTGAGGCTGCGCTGGAAAAGATCATGCGCGGCCGGGAGGCGAAGCTCGCCGAGCGTGAGGTTACGACCAAGCAATTCAGTGACGCCAAACCGTGGCGCGATGAAGCCAAGCGCATTGGCATTGAGCCAGCGGAGCTCTTGAAACAGTTCATGGCGTGGGATGACAAGTTCGACGCTGATCCCATCGCTGCAGCCGACGCCTTCGCAGCCACCGGTTTCCGAATGCCGGTGCACGCCATCGAGGACGCGCCCGCGAAAGACACCTCCAAAGACGAGGAATATGCGGACCCGCTGGATGCAGCCATCGCGGCGGCGCTGAATGGCATCGAGAAGGCAGAGACAAAAGAGTTCACGCCCACTGCCGCGGAATGGAAACGGATACAGGCGAAGTATCCCGGCGAGTCGTTGGACGACGTCCTGCGGCGCTCCGTCGAGGTGCTTAAAGACCTTGCCAAGTCGCCGTGGGAAACGGCCTCGCGCATTGCAGCGGCCAAGGGCGTACCTGTGACTCCCGGTGCGCAGGCAGCGCAGGCGGCTGAATATGAGCGGGCTGCTCCGGTGCTGGAGGTGGTTGATCGCGTCACCCAGCATTATCCCGATCTTGGGGACCCTAGTATGCAGAACGATGTTTGCAAGGTGCTGGCGCGTCCCGAGTTTGTCCGCACCTCGGACCCGGAATACGACCTGATCCGCGCGCGGGAAATCGTGTGGCGGCTGCGGGTCGAGCAGCATCGCATCCAAACTGAGAATGCGGAGAAGGCAAAGCCGAAGCCACGCAGCGGTCTCGACGGAAACCTTGATCGCGCATTCGCGCAACATGGAGGCGCCTGATGGATCGTTGGACAAGACGCGACATCACCGGGCCCTCGCGGGCGCGACGCGTGCTCGATCAATGCGGTCGCCTGGTGAACCACGGCCACAAATCGGAAGCGTTGGACAAGATCGTAGGTGCAGTAGCTTGCGGCTTCGTCGCGCCCACCACTGTGGCGAAGACATTGGGGATCAGCGCCGATGAATTGAATGCGGCGGTGGACCTCTATCGCCAAGGCGAACCCGAGGAGAAGCCGGCCGAAGCCGAAAGCGATGACGATCGCGCGGCAGGCATTCTGTTCAAGGCGATCTCCAGGGCGGGCGGGCTTGGCAACGCGCGGAAAGTCGCCCGCAAGATGGTCGAGACGTTGAAAGAGGCTGGGCTGATGCAGCCGGCCGTCACCTTTTCATGGAAGCCGGAACAGCCGGCGACAAGCAATACAAGGACTAACGACAATGGCAGGTAAACACGGCGGCGCACGACCTGGCGCGGGACGCAAGAAGGGCGTTCCCAATGTCAGGCAGCAAGCCAAGATCGTGAAGGACTTGATGGAGCGCGGAGAGAGCCCGCTCGATTATTTCGTTTCGATCATGAAGGACCAGAACGAGCCCGTAACGCGGCGCGATTGGGCGGCGGCACAAGCGGCGCCATACTGTCACCCGCGCCTGGCATCGGTCGATCAGACGACGACGTTCAAAACCGATCCACTCTCGGACATCCTGAACGCAATCGACGGCCGAACCACCGGCATTAAAACTGGTACGGAGGACGATAAGAAGGAAACCCTTCAGTGACGTCTGATCTGCATTTTTGCGACCGGCGGTGGCGGTGGATAATCTGTATTGGATCATCGACAAAGACGGGCACAGAGTTGCGTTCAAGCCGAATTGGGCGCAACTGGCCTTGCTCGATGATCTGCACAACCAAAATCTGATCCTGAAGGCGCGCCAGCTAGGATTCACCACGTTCATCCAGATATTCATGTTGGACGCGTGTCTGTTCAATTCCAACATCCGAGCCGGCACGATCGCGCACCGCTTGGATGATGCGAAGGTAATCTTCCGGGACAAGATCAAGTTCCCCTACGACAACCTGCCAGATGGCATCAAGGCGCTGCGGCCGGTCGTGAGGGACGCCGCCGACGAACTGCTGTTCAACAACAACTCGTCGATCCGCGTCGGCGTGTCGATGCGATCGGGCACGCTGCAGTATCTCCACATCTCGGAATATGGACAGGTGTGCGCCCGCTTCCCGGAGAAGGCGCGGGAGATCCGAACCGGCGCGCTCAACACCGTGCAAGCCGGGCAGACCGTGTTCATCGAGAGCACGGCCGAAGGCAAGGAAGGGCATTTTTATGATTTGTGTGAAGCGGCTCAAAGCAAGGTGCGCCTCGGGACGGCGCTCTCGTCGCTCGACTTCAAATTCGGTTTCTATCCGTGGTGGCAAGCCCCTGAGTACGCCCTCGAGCCCACGGGCGTCATTATCGACGAGCTGCACCGGAAGTACTTCGAGAAGCTGCGGGACATGTCTGGCATTGAGCTCACGCCGGCACAGCAAGCCTGGTACGTCAAGAAGGCGGAAATCCAGCTCGGGGATATGAAACGAGAGTTTCCTTCGACACCGGAGGAAGCGTTCGAGGCGTCGGTCGAGGGCGCGTACTACGCGGAGCCCATGGCGACGGCGGAGCTCCAGCAGCGCATCGGCACGTTCAAGGCTCTGCCCGATATCCCGGTTAACACTGCATGGGATATCGGAGTGGGTGACGCCAACGCCATTTGGTTCTGGCAGAAAATGCACGGCAAGATTGGGTTGGTGGGCTACTACGAGAACAATGGGGAGGGTCTGCCCTTCTATGCCGGCAAGCTCGAGGAATACGCCAAGCGGCTCGGCTGGAAATACGGCAAGCACCTCGTGCCGCACGATGCCAAGGTGTTGGAGTGGGGAGCTGGGCGAACCCGGCTGGAGCAACTGGTCGCCAACGGCATTCGGCCGACGTTGGTCCCGATGCATCGCATTGATGACGGCATCAACGCAGTCAGGGCGACGCTGCCTCACTGCTACTTCGATGCTGAGGAATGCGCCGAAGGCGTCAAAGCGCTCAAGGGCTACAAAAAAGAATGGGATGAGGACCGCGCCTGCTTCCGAGACAAGCCCCTGCACAACTGGGCGAGCAACGGCGCCGACTCCTTCCGCTACCTGTCGATGGCCTGGAAGGACCTACAGCCCGACCCGGTAGAGCCAACACCGGCTGACATCGTGAAGGAGATGACGCGCCCCAGGACCTTCAATGAGTACATGGAGGAGCTGGAGGAAGAAGAGGCCTTAGAGCTATCGTGATGAGGCCATGGAGCTACGAACTGGCGACCTACGCGGCCTTCCTGTTCGTGCTGTCGATACTGGCACGGTGAGTGGTGTCCATGAACTGGCCGCGCCGCCCACAAATACGGGTTTTAAACCAGAATGACTCCTGGAAGGAGATGAAGTAATGACAACTAGCCCCTCCGATTATTCGCCAACGCCTTTGCCGCAGCTTCAAGCAACTGAGTTGCGAGGGCATCGGCAACCTTGGGGATTATCTGTGTCCGGACCGTCGTTGGCTGCCCCTCAACAAGAACCGAAAGAGTCATTTCTACGGTATCACCTAAGGCAGTTGCTGAGGCAGATTGCACTGTTGGCAATGCGAATGGTCCTACGCCTTCAAAAGTGACCAACGTCATAGACGTTCCTCCCGTTGGATGACCTCAACCAATAGACACCTCGCCCACACCCTCAGCGCCCGGTTGAATGTAAATCAACGTTGGCAATCGCCACCATAGCCATGGTTTGCCTTGCGCTATCGGCACTGAGGCGGGCTGCCGCCGCCCGAATTAATCAAGCGCTCCACGGGCCGCTCTGAGTCACTGAGGGGCATAAATAAAGGACCCCACGTGCCGACACGCAGGGCCCCTAGCAACTCCAGGCGTGTCGGGGGGAGGGGGGGACCTGGACTTGCCATGACCCAAACGGGCAGATCGGTACAATGTTCCTGACGGGCCAATGAAAGACGGCCCCGTCATCTGTCCTAGGCGAGGCCGTAAGTCGGGTGCGCAGGCCCCCTTTCCCGGAGGCCCGAACGGTCACAGTGCAGCCCATAAACAGAAGGCCCCCGCATGTGAAGGGCGGCCCCGCCTAGGACGTCGGGACCGCAAGTTTCCAGACGATGCAGCTGAGGTTCGCTCAGCGGCAGCAGAGTTCTAGCACGTAGCCACAGCCTGGTCACACCTGGCAGGCTTTTGACTGGCCATACAGAAAACCTCTCTAAATTGACAGGCGAGAAATCCAACAAATCCAAGGGTCGGTACAGGGCTGGAATAAGCATACAGAAAGCAGTTGCTTTCCGTATAGGTTGGTGTATATTGAGCGCATGGTGAGGGAGGCGAACATGAAACGCGCTGCTCTCTATGTGAGGGTTTCCACCGATCAGCAGACCGTCGAGAACCAGACGCGGGAATTGCGCCAGGTCGCCGAGCGGCGCGGCTGGGAGGTGGTCGAAGTCTACAGCGATGCCGGCATCTCGGGTGCCAAGGGGCGCGCCAATCGCCCGGGCCTCGACCGCATGCTCAACGATGCCAAGCGGCGCAAGTTCGATATCGTCATGTCATGGGCAATCGACCGTCTGGGCCGCTCGCTGATTGACCTGCTAGGCACCATCCAGGAGCTAGAGGCCTGCGGTGTCGATCTGTACCTTGATCAGCAGGCGATCGATACGACCACCCCCATGGGCAAGCTGGTGTTCCAGGTTACCGGCGTATTCGCCGAGTTCGAACGCAGCATGATCCAGCAGCGGGTGCGGGCCGGCCTCTCACGCGCCAAGGCGCACGGTACCAAGAGCGGCAAGCCCATCGGCCGCCCGCCGGTTGATGCCGCCCTTGAGCGGAAGGCTCAGCGGTTGCTTGAGAAGGGCACCGGCATTCTCAAGGTGGCGAAGTCACTCGGGCTGGGGACCGGCACCGTGCAGCGGATCAAGCAGGAGATGCGGGGGATCAGCCGCCCTTTAGAAGGCGTCGCCGCGTGAAGCGCCCCAAGAGGGACGGGAGGTCACATGGCCAGACCACCAAGCGACATGCTCGCCTTCAACGTAGAGTACGAGGACGGCCGAACAATCGTCATGCTGGTGAACAGACACAACCTGAGAGGTGTCTACGGTCTGGCCCGGATCATTGCCAGAGAGCGGCAGGAAAAGGGGGAACTGCCAGAGGGGAAGATCAAGAGCGTGACACCCTCGCGCCATCCTCACGGCTAACGGTGGCGCTCTCGCTGCTGAGGGATTTTCGTGAACAGATTTGCTACCATTTTGCTACCCAACTCGGTAGCACGCAGTATGACTGGCCAGCACTAGGCCAGCCCGTTAGTCGAGATTCAGCAGATAATTCGGGACTGCTGAGGACTGCTGATTACAGGACAAAACGGGCACTGCCGAATTACAAAACCGCTGCTCTACCGCTGAGCTAACCCGGCATTATTGGGGCTTTTAAGCATTCCCCCGCGAAATTGCCACCGCTTTGCCACCGGCGACCCTCGCGATCGGCCCGCTGCTTATCATCACTACCGGACCTGGCAAAGGTCGCTTCCATGATCTCCGCCGCCCTGGCGTCCGCGTTGCTAAACAGGTGGCCATAGGTTCGCAGCGTGATCACCGGCGAGCCGGGCCGAGTCGGCGCGAAATTGTAACGACGTCCATATGCCACCGCCAGCGTGCTGCGCAACGTCAAGGATACTCCGCCATCCGGCATGCCGCCGGACGTGTCGACGCATCCGGTCACGATGCAAATCTTCGAGGTCTTTGCATCGCGCTTGAAAAAGATTCTCATGCGAAATCTTTAATCCCGCAGTCTGCGGGATTATGCGGCCCCGCTGGTGCGCCTCGCCGGGCGCGCGGGAAATGTTCGCATTCTGCGAACGATTGGAAGCCCCTGTAACGTGTGCGGCAAACGACAAGTTGTCGTTTACTGAATCAGCCTAGTGGTCCGATTCTAACATTCGCATCCTTTCTCAGCGGGCGACTTTGCGAATGTTAGAATCAAAGGACCACTAGCAAATATAAGCTGCTAGTGGAGTGGATTTGACATTCGCTTTAGCGGTCGCGGTCCACGGGGTAGCGAATGTCAAATCCACTCCACTAGTGTGGCGGTTCAGACGTCCGCATCATTCTGGCGGCGAGTTCGCGCAGCCGTCGGTCGGGAGGTGCCAGTTTGTCGCGGACCAGCGGTTCATCGTCTGGACCGCCGCACAGGATTGCAGCTATGGCGAGCACCAGCATGCCAAGGCCAAGAAGAGCAATACCAAGCGCGTAAAGCGGCAGCGCAATAATGAGCGCAATGACGCGCATGAATGAAATCCTTTGGTTAGGTGTACTCCTCCGGCACTCTATCTCGCCCCATGGGGCAGGCCAAGGGAGGCGGGCACCATCCTACCGCCCGGCCCGGTATCGCCGTGCTGGCCACCTAATGCACTGGGCCGCCGGGGGAAAGCGTCCACAGCCGTACGCGCCGAAGGCCACGAACGTGCACCGATTCCCGGTGCAACGGTTGTACTCAGGGCAATCGAAATTGAATTCTGTTCCCCAAACGGACCCGATCTTCTTCTTCGGTCTGCTACGGCCTTCCGTGCTTTAGCCGTGGCCTTTGCGCGCTGTCATTGCTTTCGGCTCGTCCGTGTGCCGTTCAAGGCTGTCTCAATCATCGCTCGAATGGCCGCGGATCGATCGCGATAGCCATTCTCTTTCGCCCCTGATCAATACGCGCTGACGGCGAGCACGCCGGGCGGTGTGTGGCGTCTCAAAGGAAGATGCAGTTATCGGCCTCGCGAATGCGATGAGCCTCTATTCGCTGGCATGAATCCTCTATTTCAAGCCGCGTGACCGGTCCGCACTGTGACGCGCCGTCAAAACAAACCCCGGGGCTGCATATGCACCGGGGCTTCGTTCATCGAGGCATTCTCGCTGGTTTCAGCGTGACGCGCGACGCTGCCGGCAGTTCGTGTTGTACCACGCAACGAGCTTGCGCTTGAGCGCCTGCTGATCGCTCGTCAGCGACACGCCCATATACTGCCGATGCAGATCTTCGAGCTGCCTGCAGCGAGAGTCGGCCATTGAAGACGTCGATGTGATTGAAAGGAACAATCCCCCGCACAAAGCCCCGAGACAAAAACGAGTGTAAGCCGCAAAGTTGCGTTGTCCCATTGATTAACGCTCTCCATCCTAGAGATTGAGTGACCATGGGGCGCAGCAGCATAGGCCGCGCAACGAGCAGAGTTCATGGGTATTGGGGTGAGCCCCAGCCATGGAGGTGGAATGGGGCGAAAGCAAGACAATTTTGACGAGCGAGAGCGCTTTGGTTTACGCAGAGTCGTTAACCGCTGGAAGTTCCGAAATCCGCGTGTTTTCAAGCACCGGCGATATGCCGCCCGGGTGGCGCACGCATCCGTCGCCGAGCAAATACGCTGCGAGCACAACGTCCGCTGCACTCAATCAGGCTATCGCGTCACGCGGCCAGCCACACACTGATAGACGAACAGATCGAAGTTGCGGCGGTCGCCTTTGGTCATCTGCAGCCCGCGCCGGAGCGCAAGGTCGACGCAGCGATTGTAGGTCGAGGCGGTCGTGCTCAGGCAATTTCCGCCAGGACGGCAGACCGTCGCGCCGCCCTGTGAGAGGGCAAGATTTGATGTCGCGAAGATCGACACGACGGCGATGGCCAGCAGTGCGTAAAAGATATGTCGCATGATTCCTCGCTTCCGACGGTTGGACGGATCGGGACCGGACCTCGTTCTTGCAGCACGAAGTTTTTGAACATCCGTCCATCAAATGTGATCGGACAGAACGGATGGCGGCGCAGTGATCCTGCAGCTCGACCAACGAGTGCGATAGACCTCGGTTGCGCAGAACTCGTTTTAGCCCCTTATAGCACCTCACGGTCACTTGGCCGAAACGGGATGGCAGTGACGGGGAAGGCCGGATGCGGCTCCTACCCATCGATGATTTGGGAGCATCCGGCGATGCCGCTGATCCGGCTTTTGCAGAATTCCGGCTTCGAACCTGAACTGATCACCGTCATGTCGGCGGCCTTCGACCAAGCCTGCTGCCAACTCGGCCTCGCCGAAACGGAGGATCCGCTGCGCGAGATCGTGGCGCGTAAGATCATCGAATGCGCCCAGACTAGCGAACGCGACCAGGCGCGGCAGTGCAACTGTGTACTGAGATCGCTCCAGGACTGACGCTGTCTCAAGGACTGACGCCGTCTCAAGGGCTGACGCCGTCTCACGACCCCGGAACTTTCCGACCGGAAGTCGATTCAATGGCGGAACCTCCCAAGCGGTTGCCGGTTGACGGTAGGCCCGAGCGATACGCCGCGATGCGACCGCGCCACTGCTCGGGCCGAAGACCCCGGATCAGTCGCAACCGGGGTCTTCGATTGTAGGCACCGCTCGCTACTACCGGATGGCGTTGCCGCTCGTCCAAAACGGACGGTAGGTTCGGCGCGCGATGATGTTGCGCACGCGGTCCCAATGACCTTTCGGCCGCGTCTCGATCAGTGTGCCGCTGTCAACTTCTTGCGCCATGGTCCACGCGACCTCGTAGGCGGCCGCGCCGAATTCCTCCATCAGGCGGTCGGCATCGAGCCGCGCAAGCCTGCGCCGCTCCATCCATGTCTGCCAGAAACCAAACAAGCCTGCGGTCCCGAATTGATCCGGGCGCATGGTCGCACAATTTGCGAAGGTCGTCTTGTTGCGAAGGACGCCTTGCGTCCCGGGCGCGTGACGCGGCTCAGGAGGCGCGCTTGATCGCGAGGTGGGCCTCTTCGCGCAGCGCCTGGGCGCAAAATTCATTGCAGACGAACTGATTTCCAACCGGCAGCGCCTGCACCTGATTGTCGCTGAAACAGAACGGCTCGCGGCAATAGGCGCAGCGCTTCGGAAATGACCCGACCGGACCAGATTGCATGAACCGTCTCCTCGATGAGCGACTATGCGACAATAGCTTGAGTCGCCCCGTCGTCGATGGGGTTTTGTGTACAACAGCGAGACTTCAAATTTGCGACAGGGAGGTTCACCATGCGGATGATCGGATTGCTTGCGGCGGTGACGCTGATCGGTGTTGCGGCAGCGTCCGCGCAGGACATCGCTGGAACCGAGGATTGCACCAAGACGTCTGGACTGGACCGCCGCACGGGATGCCTGCAGGCCAACGTCAATTTCTTGCAGCGCACCATGACGCGTAACGCACTGGAGGCGCATCGCCGGCTGCAGGCGGCGGAGGCTGAGATCACTGCCCTGAAGACGATGCTAGCAGCCATGCGCAAGCAGATGGATGAGCTTCAGGCAGCCAAGGCGGCGGAGAAGAAGGTCGGGGGCAAGAAGGCCGAAGATAAGAAGTCAGACGGGAGGAAATAGGGGCGTCGCCAGGGTATCGCCGGCCCCTCGTTGCCGGGGGCGATTCCGTGTAGAATGCTGGGACGTCGGATGGCTAACAACGAACAAACGGCAAGGTGCTCCATGAACGTCGCAGCCCAGCCCAAGACCTTAGACGAACGCGCCGACGAGCTCGAACATCAGATGGAAGAGGAGCTCGAGCACGTCATCACCAAGTCGTTGCTGTTCAACCTTGCCGACGGCAAGGTTGCGTACGACGGCAGCGCGGTGCTCAACGCGAAGTATCCCGGAAAATACATGCTGATGGGCGACGATCTGCGGCTGCCGAAGATGCCGGCCAAGCCGACGCTGCTCGATTATTTCCGCTGCCGCTTCGCGTCAATGAACCACCTATTGCAGAGCGCGACTCACGCGCTCAAGGCCGGTCTGCCGGAGAAAACCGTGCTGGCCTGCCTGCTGCACGACATCGCGGTCGCCGGCTTCATCCGCGCCGACCACGGCTATTGGGGCGCGCAGATGATCGAGCCCTATGTCGACGAGGAGATAAGCTGGGCGGTGCGCGCGCATCAGGCACTGCGCTTCTTCCCTGACGAGTCGGTCGGCTACAAATATCCGGAGGCCTACATCAAGGCGTTCGGACCGGACTTTAAGCCGGAGCCTTATATCTACGAGGCCTATGAGCGCGCTCGGAACCACAAGTGGTACATGAGCGCTCGCCTGATCTGCGTGAACGACATCTATTCGTTCGATCCCAACGCCAAGGTGAGCATCGACGATTTCACCGACATCGTCGGCCGCAACTTCCGCCAGCCCAAGGAAGGGCTCGGGTGGGACTCGAGCCCCTCGGCGCATATGTGGCGCACGCTGATGCGCCCGACGCGTTTTTTGTGAGACGGCGCACGCTGCTTCTCCGCCCTCATCGTGAGGCGACATCGTCCGGCGCCGGATGCCTATCAATGCCGCGCGCGCCAATGACGAGCTTTATCGCAAACTCTTTTGTTATGGAGGTCGTTGTGCGCTATTGGTCGAGAAGCGAGAACAACAGCGCTAAGACCCACATCGCGATCGCCGCCAACGAAGTCCAGCGCGCGAATGTCAGGCAGGTCTCGCGCATCGCAGTAGCCACCGCCCATTGCGCGTAGCCGTCGGGCGGGCGTTGTTCTTTGGGTAGGTAGAGCCACAGCTCGGTGCGGCGATGATTTTTGGCTGGCGCCTCCCACGCCTTGTAGATCAGGATCAGCGTCATCATCGTCGTCAGGAATCCGCCGGCCTGGAAGGCGGCACGGGCGTTGAACGACATCCCGACCATGACGCAGAAGATTGCCAGCGAACCAAAGCCGCAGGCGCGCAAGACTGTTTCGTGGGCGATGGCGCGAATGAGCTCCATGGTATCGATCCTCGCCGGCGACGCAGCGGCCGGAATCGCTCCCCGGAGGTTGGACGATAAGGCGTGATTATGGCGGCAACAGCGGCTTGCAACGCGGGCCGGCTTTACGGCAAACGAGATGCTGCAGCTAAAGGCCGATTCTGATGAAATTGCCGAGGGCAGGAATCGTGAGGACGGCGGTCCCGGCAAGCCAAATCCAAAGCGAGACGACGGTCGAATCGTCCTTGATGCCGGCAAAGCGCTCATAGATTGCGGCCGGGATGCCGGCCAGGATGATGGTCGCGGTCGCCGTCATCAGCGATGAGAAATAGAAGATCAGCGCCTCGCTGCCGAACAGCGGGACGCTCATGAGTATCTTGCTGAAAATGTATGAAAATACCCGCAACGGGTGGAACATGCCGTTGATCATGCCGAAGAAAGCAATGCCGATGTAGTACCAGTGGCGCTCCATCGGAGGCTCAGCTCAATTTGGGGGCGAGCCCCGCGGCCACGAACGCATAGAGCAGCAGCACGCGCAGCCAGAACAGCCACACGACACCGAACAGCCACACCACGACGGGCACGGCCGCCTTCGGCGTGACGAGCGCGACGGCCGCGGCCACCGGATCGGTCAGTCGGCAGAAGGCCCGCCAAATGTAATTGGAGTCCTGCGGCTGCACGATCAGTCCGAGCAGGGCGCGGCCGAGCAGTGTGTACATGAGCGCCGCCAACACGAAGTTGGGCAGGTGATAGTACCAGTAGGCCCAGAACGGAGATGTCCCCACGGATCGTCACTCGTTTGAACGGCCGAGAATGGCTTCGGCCTGCCGCCTTCGCAAGGGCTCGTGGGCCGCCAACAAAAAGCGGGGTCCCGAAGGACCCCGCTCTGATGTTGCCGGGGGGAGGGGTCAGGAAGTCTTTTCTTCCAGCACCGTCCTGCCGCGTGGCTTGCGGATCTCGTCGACGAACGCCTGCATCTCCGCGGTTGGCGCCTTGGTGAACAGGCTGACGACATAGATCACGAGGAAGCCCAACGGCATCCCCAGCAGGCCGCAGCTGATGTTGTTGAGGTTGAACCAGCCCACCTTGTTGGCGAGCGGGTGTGTCAGGGTGGGGAACATCTCCATGGCGTTCGGCAGTGCCATTGCTTTGGCGACGTCTGTCACCGGAACGCCCGTGGCCGGATTGAGCAACGAGGTCATGCCGGCATATTTCACGCCGAAGCCGGGGAAGTAGCGGGTCACGAGCAGATAGAAGAGGCAGAGGCCAAAGCCGGCAATCATGCCGGCAATCGCGCCCGCGGTCGTGGTCTTCTTCCACCAGATGCCCATGACAAGCGCCGGGAAGTTTCCAGCCATGGCGAGCGAGAATGCCCATCCCACCATGGCGAGGATGTCCGACGGCCGCGTCGAGGCCGTCGACGCCGCCGCAACTGCCACCAGCAGCAGCAGCACGCGGGCCACGATGAGCCGCTTGGCGATGTCGTTGGCCCTGCCCCAGAAAGGCCAGACCACGGCGGCCATCACGGCCAGCACGCTGAGCAGCAGCCATCGCCATGGAATGCCGTACACCGGACTTGGCCCGGTTAGGAACAGGAAGATGCTGCCGACCACCGTGATGGCGATCAGCGCCGTCGTGATGGTACGCGACCTCTGCTCCAGCTTCTGGATCATGTTGTAGTAGATGTCGTGGCTCAGCGCGTTGGCGATGGCGAGCAGCAACCCGTCGGCGGTGGAAAGCGCCGCCGCCAGGCCGCCGGCGGCGACCAAGCCAGAGATGACGTAGGGAAGACCCGCGATCTCGGGCGTGGAGAGCACGATCACGTCGGTGTTGATGGCGAAGTCGGCGAACCTGACGACTCCGGGATGTCCCGCAACGGCCTTGCAGGCGGCCAGCACTGCATCGAGATTGGCGGCATTTTGACCGCAGATCTTGATCAGCCCGAGCTCACCCCAGGTGAACAGCCATGGCCGGAGGTCATCGAGGTCGCGTCCGATAATGTTGGTGTACACCTCCAGTTTTGAGAACGCTGCATAGGCCGGCGCCGAGAAGTAGAGCAGGAAGATGAAGAACAGCGACCACGCCACCGACTGGCGGGCCTCGCGCACGGTCGGCGTGGTGAAGTAGCGCATCAGGATGTGCGGAAGCGACGCGGTTCCGACCATCATGCAGAGGATGATGCCGAAAAAGTTGAGCGGGCTCCAAGTCAGGAACGGCTCGATGTGAGGCTTGAGCGAGCCCGGGGGACAACTTTGCTCGGTGCACAACGTCGCCAGATTCTGCGCCACCAACTGGCCTTCACGCGCAGTGATCTCGGCAATCGCGTGCCCGTAGGTCAACTCCGGAATCGGGATGCCATAGTGCATCGTCGACAGGATGACGATCGGGGTCAGGTAGGCGATGATCAACACGATGTATTGTGCGATCTGCGTCCAGGTCACTGCCCGCATGCCGCCAAGCATCGAGCAGAGCAGGATGCCGGAAAGCCCGACGAACACTGCAATCTCAAAGGGCATGCCAAGGAACCGCGAGGCAATAATGCCGGTGCCGTACACTTGCGCTGTCACATAGGTGAAGGAGCAGCAAACCAGCACGATCACGGCGAGGAAGCGTGCGAAGGTGCCGCCGAATCGAAACGCCATGAAGTCGGGAACGGTATAGGCGCCGAACTTGCGCAGGTAGGGACCGACGAGGATCGACACCAGCACGAAGCCGCCGGTCCAGCCCAGCACCCAGGCGATGCCGTCATAGCCCTGCAGAAACAGCGAGCCGGCCATGGCGACGAAGGAAGCCGCCGACATCCAGTCGGCGCCGGTCGCCATGCCGTTGTAGAGCGCCGGCACGCGCCGTCCGGCGACATAGTATTCGGAAATCTGCGCCGTGCGGGTCATGATGCCGATGAAGGCGTAGACCGCGAGCGTGAAGAACACGAACAAGTAGCCCAGGATTCGGTTCGGTACGCCGAAACGTTCCAAGAGGGCGAGCAGGAGGACGAAGGCAATAAAAGTGCCGGTATAGGCGCCATACATCCTTCCGAGCTGTCTGTAGAATTCGGAGCTCGCAGTGGTTTGTGTAGCCATGGTCCGATCCCCCTTACGCGTCGTCTTCGGCAAAGCCGAATTCGCGATCGATCTTGTCCTGCTGCTTTGCGAACAAGAACAGCTGCACCACGAATACGATCAGCGAGCCTTGGGCGGCCATGTAGAAGCCGAGCGGAAAGCCAAGCACCGGGATCGTGACTTTGTTCAGCACATAGACGAACATGTGGATGATGAAGCCGAAGAAAAACCAGACCCCGAGATGCGTGAACATCAACCTGGTTGTCTTATCCCAATGGGCTTGTTCTTGTGATTCAATCATCGTCGCGTATCCTCCCCTGATCAGACGCGCGCGGTCGCGCCTGATGATTTCTCTCATTCGGCTGCCTCCGATTTTGAACTGGACGGCAGTCGTTTCATGTCCGCGGTCGGCAACCTGGCCGCGTCGAAAAATAATGGTAACATCGTGGCAACGCAGTCCGAATACGACTTTGGGCGAAATGCCCTGCGAATGTTTATGTGTGTGTGCACCGCACGCGCTTCTTGCTGCGGCGCGAAACAATCAGGGATCGATGCGGCGATGCGGACGACGGGCAGGCGCAACTCCTGTAGATTATTGGCGGCGCCCGGGTGCGAGACCTGATGCGAGGCCGGATTCGTGACTGAGTCAGCACAATATCGATTGCTGATCGCGGACGATCACCCGCTATTCCGGGGTGCATTACGCGAGGCGGTCGCCGGACTGTTCGAGCACGTCGACATTGCCGAAGCCGGATCATTCGACGAGGTCACCAAACTCCTGGAGAGCAACGGCGATGTCGATCTCATCCTGCTCGACCTTGCGATGCCCGGGGTGCGCGGATTTTCCGGTCTGATGTATCTGCGCGCGCAGTATCCCAGTGTGCCGGTGGTGGTTGTTTCGGCCAACGACGATCCCGCTGTCATTCGCCGCTGCATGGATTTTGGCGGCGCCGGCTTCATACCGAAGAAGCTCGGCGTCGAGGTCATCCGCACTGCCATCAGGCGAGTGCTCGAAGGTGGCGTCTGGACGCCGCCCGACGTGGACCTGCTTGCCGGCGCGGATGCCGAGAGTGCAAAGCTTCTTGCGCGGCTGGCGTCATTGACGCCGCAGCAGGTGCGGGTGCTGATGATGCTGTCGGGCGGCTTGCTCAACAAGCAGATCGCCTACGAGCTCGGCGTCTCCGAGGCGACGGTCAAGGCGCATGTCTCGGCGATCCTGCAAAAGCTCAACGTGGAAAGCCGCACCCAGGCGGTCATTACCGCCTCAAAGATTGAGCTCGGGCATTGGCCGCAGACGGCACTGCTGGACAATTGATCTCCAACGCTATTCGGCCGCCACAGGGCCCTTGATCCGCACCTGTGTGAGGAGCGCACGTAGCGCTGCAGGCTTGACCGGCTTGTGGAGCAGCACGACGCCGTGCCGTTGCGCCGCTTCCCGAACGTCGGGGCTGCGGTCGGCCGTGATCAGGATGGCCGTGATGTCGGCGCCGTATCGCTTCCGCAATTCAGCGATGGCCTCGATACCGTTGCTTTGGTCGAGGTGGTAGTCAACCAGCAAGGCGCGGGGCGTGAAGCCGGTTTGGTCGAGCGACGTGATCGCCGCCGCAAGATCGGGAGCCTTGAGCACGCGGCACCCCCAGCCGGTGAGGACCATCTCCATACCGTTGAGGATGGCGGCATCGTTGTCGATGCACACCACCTCGATGTCGTTGAGCTGCTTGCGATCGACCTCCGCCGCGGTACGTCGTGGCTGGCGCAGCGGCACCGTCGACGCCTGCGGAACCTCGATCGAGAAATGCGAGCCCCGCTCGATCGTGGAGATGACCTCGAGCTTGTGATCAAGCACGCGCGCGATCCTCTCCACGATCGAAAGGCCGAGGCCGAGCCCGCGCGCCACCTTCGCGCCCTGATCGAGCCGATGAAATTCCTGGAAGATCGCCTGCTGCTTGGAGGCTGGAATACCGATCCCGGTATCGTAGACATCGATGCGCAGCAATCCGCCATGCCGCCGGCAGCCGACCAGCACGCGGCCTTCCAGCGTGTACTTGATCGCGTTCGACACGAGGTTTTGCAGCAGCCGGCGCAGCAGCCGGCGATCCGACTGCACTGCGAGCGAGCAGTGCATGAAATCGAGCCGTAAGCCTTTGCTGTGGGCAAGTGGAGTGAACTCGACCTCGAGCTGCCGCAGGATGTCATCGATCCGAACGCTCTGGAATTCCGGCTTCATGGCACCGGTGTCGAGCCGCGAAATGTCGAGGAGAGCGCCGATGATCTCTTCGACCGCATCAAGGGAGGCATCGATGTTGCCGACGAGCTTCGATGCCTCGCCGCTGCCCTGGCGTTCGATCAGGCTGGTCACGTAGAGCCGTGCGGCGTTGAGCGGTTGCAGGATGTCATGGCTGGCCGCGGCGAGGAAGCGGGTCTTCGAGATGTTGGCCTGCTCGGCGCCGGCTTTCGCGCGCACCAGTTCCGTATTGAGATGGGTGAGCTCTTGGGTGCGTTCCCACACCCGCCGTTCCAGCGTTTCGTTGGCGCGCTCGAGCGCCTCGGCCGCCTTCACGCTCGGCGTGATGTCCGTGAAGGTCGTGACGATACCGCCGTCAGGCATGTGATTGGCGCGAACCTCCATCACGAGGTCGCGGTCGGGAATCCGTTCGAGGAACGGCGTGTTCGATGAATCGTATTGCTTCAGGTGCTCCTGCACGAGTGCTTCGACGGTTTCCGCTTCGGGATGGTTGCGTTGCGCGTTGAAGCGCAGGATTTCATCGAGCGCAGTTCCAACCCGCGTAAGCTGCGGCGGAAGCGCGAGGATGTCGCCGAACTGCCTGTTCCAGCAGATCAGATGCAGGTCCTTGTTGAAGACCGCGATCCCCTGGCGGACGTGGTCGAGCGCGGTCTGGAGAATCTCGCGGTTGTAATGGATCGCCGCATGGGCATCATCGAGCAGCTTGAGCGCAGCCTTGGTCGAAACCGTGCGCTTGCGCAGCAGCAATGACAGCACCAGACGCGAGGACGCCGTGCCGATCGCCGAGGCGAGCAAATGCTCGGCATAGCGCATCAGCTGGAAGTCGGCATCGGCCTTTGGATAAAGCACAATGCCGCGGCTCGACGCATAGCTGTCGAAGCTCGTCCGCGTGCGTTCGTCACCAAGATAGCGGGCAACCGTCGTGCTTAGCTCCTCGATCGTCACCGATGGGCGCCACAGACGAAAACTCGGCGAGATCGGTGTCAGCTCAGAGGGGACGAACAGGTCGGCCTGCAGCCGTTCGATCGACGCCGGTTCGCGGCTGAGCGAGAAGGCGGCATAGGCGATGATGTTGAGGCCGAGGCTCCAGGCCACGCCATGCAGCAGCGGGGGCAATTCTAGGCCGAACAGCGCCTGCGGCCGAAGCCAGGCGAAGCCCCACGGCCCCTCGCTCAGCAAGGTGAAGGCGACGAGGCCCGCATCGGCAAAGCTCGGCAACAGCAGCGTGTAGGCCCACATCGCGATGCCGATGGTCATTCCGGCCATGGCGCCGCGCGACGTCGCGCGCTTCCAGAATAGGCCGCCGAAAAACGCTGGCGCGAGCTGTGCGATGGCGGCGAACGACAGGAGACCGATGGAGGCGAGTTGCGCCGCGCCGGCCGAGCGGTAGTAAAGGTACGCGAGCAGCAGGATGGCGACGATAGCGAGCCGGCGCACTATCAGCAGCAGGCGGCCGACGTCGGCCCCTTCCGTGATCAGCCGATCGCGGCGCTTCAGCATCAGCGGCACGACGATGTCATTCGACACCATGATGGCCAGCGCGACCGATTCCACGATCACCATGGCAGTCGCGGCCGACAACCCGCCGACGAAGGCCGCCAGTGTCATCAGGTCAGACCGGGCCGAAAGCGGCAGCGCCAGCACGTACATATCGCTGTCAACGCCGCGGGCGGAAAAGGTCAGCATGCCTGCGAGCGCGATCGGCAGGACGAACAGGTTGATCAGCACCAGATAGAGCGGGAACAGCCAGGCCGCGCGCTTGACCTCGCGTTCGTCGTGGTTCTCGACCACGGTGACGTGGAATTGCCGCGGCAGCAGCAGGATCGCGAACAGCGACAAGAGCGTCATCGCCGCGACGCTGCCGAACGGATACTCGCGGTTGATGATTGCGGCGGTGTCGGGTTGCTGCATGGCCTGGGTGAACAGCGCAGCCGGTCCGTCAAACATCCAGAACGTGACGAAGATGCCGACCGCGAGAAAGGCGATGAGTTTCACCAGCGACTCGGCCGCGACTGCGAGCATCAGTCCGTCCTGGTGCTCGGTGGCGTCGATGTGGCGGGTACCGAACAGCACGGCGAACGCCGCCATCGATAGCGCTACGAACAGCGCAATGTCGCCGAACACGGGGATGGTTCCGGCGACCTCGGGCGGGACTTCGCCGATGATCGTTTCGAGCGATCCCGACACTGCTTTGAGCTGGAGCGCGATGTAGGGGATCGTGCTGATGATGGCGATGAGCGCGACTGTCGCCGCGACCGCCTGCGATTTGCCGTAACGGGCGGCGATGAAGTCGGCGATCGAGGTGATGTTCTGCGCCTTGGCGAGGCGCACGACGCGCATGATGAAGGGGTAGCAAAGGCCGACCATGAGGATCGGACCGACATAGATGGTCAGGAACTCGAAGCCGGTGCGGGTGGCGAGGCCGACCGAGCCGAAGAAGGTCCACGACGTGCAATAGATCGCGAGCGACAGCGGATAGATCAGGTGGCGGGAGCGGCCTTCCGGCCGGAACCGGCTCGCGCGGTCGCCATAGCTCGCGACAACGAACAGGAGTCCGATGTAGCCGAGCGCAACAGCGATGACGACCCAGCCTTGCAGCATGATCGATCCTGCGCCACCTTGGGGGCGCGACCTAGTGGCGGTTCAGAAGTTCGCATCATTCTCGCGGTGGGTCCGACATGCGGACTTCTGAACCGCCACACTAGCTGGCGTGATCTTACCGCATCAGCTACTGCCAGCGCGAGGTCCGGAGACGATGGGATTCTTCGATATATTCCGCCGCGCGCCTGCGATCCAGGAGACGGGTGCGCTCGCCGATTTCATCGACAAGAACGCCGCCTTCCTGATCCAGAAGGGCATGTACGAATATTCGCGCGCCCGCGCCGGCCACTACGCCAAGGTGCTGATGAGCGAACCGGAGTTCCTCGAAGCGATCGAAAAGGCGCGCTGGCAGGGGTTTCCGCTCGGCCTTGCCATGGTCGGCGAGATGGTCGAGGGGGTGTTACGTCCGGCTGTGGGCGAGGAGCGCCGCGCCGGCCTTGATCAGCTCATCGCGTTGGTGCTGTCGGTGTTTGACCGCTATCCCGTGCCGCTGTCACTTGGGGCGTCAGCGTGGGAAGAGGCTCGCGCGGATCTCGAAAGGCGTCTCGATCAGGTCGGTCTGCATCCGCCCAAATTCGTGAAGGACATTCCGATTCCACTGGCAGAAGCCTATTTCGAGTTGATGCCGATCCACGAACAGCTGCGCGCCCCAGATTTTCCCGCGATCCGCAATTATCTGCGGGTTTCGCTGATCAATATTCATGACGATCTGATCGGGCGTCTCGATGTGCCGGCCGTTGCGCAGTTGCTCCTGAGTGGCTCCTCGGTGACGCGCGATTAATGTTACCGCGCAATTCACCCCGTGGCGTGAGTGGGGATTTCACCTTTCAGGTGGAGGATGCCGCCAAAATCAAAGGTGAAAAGGGCGGCGTTCCATGGGCTTCAAGCCATCGCTCGCGATCGGTGTCGTGTGCAGCATGCTCGGCGCTGCTGCCACGGCGCATGCCCAATACGGTCCAGTGCTTGTTATTCCCGGCAAGCCGGGCGTTCCGGTCATCATCAACGGCTACGACGCCTCCTACACCATCGTCGAAGGCGACTGGGGCCTGGCGCGTCCCGGCCAGGTGACGCCCGACATCGTGGCCGGTCCGCTGATTACGCCCGCGCCTTATCACACCGGACCCTATTTCCCGTATCAGGGACGGCGTCCCGGATATGGTCGTCGCGAAATCGAGCCGCCGCCGGATCGGCGTCTACCGTCGCCCGCGCAGAGCTATCACCGCCAATGGGGCATTGAATCGCAGCCGCTGCCCGCCGATGTCGATCCGCCCGCGTATCCACCGCCGGTGATCTCGGCATCGCCGATGGTCGAGGGGTGGGATCGTCGCTGGCGCCGCGATCACCACGACCGGCCGCGTCCGCGCCATCATCCACGTCCTCGGCTTCCACGCCGCCACTGATCCATCCCAACCGACCATCGAGAGGCTCCGATGCTCCGACCCACATTGTCCATTGCCGCCATCGCGATCGCGGGTGCTGCGAGTGTTTCCTCGCCGGCCAGCGCCGGTTCGCCCTGTTGCTGCGTCGCGTCCTGTGTCGCCGTGGCGCCGCCGGTCCTCGTCTACGAGCCCTATGAGATGCCCCGCATCTACATCGTTGATCAGGGCCCGGTTTATTCCGGCCCCGGCATCTACACCAATCCGACGGTCGTGCTGCCGCGGCGGATGCCGCGCTATCCCTATGTTGGCCGCGACTATCTCAACGATCTGCCGCCCTATGTCGAGCCGTTGCGTGTGCGTGCGCAGTATGCGCTGCGGCGGCGGGCGGTCAGATATTACAAGTAGCAATCTGCGTCAGGCGAGGCGCCGGGTCGCGACGTAGAGCGCAAGCGCGGCGGCGTTCGATACGTTGAGCGATTTGATGCGACCGGGCAGGTCGAGCCGGCCGACATGATCGCAATTCTCGCGCGTGAGCTGGCGCAAGCCTTTTCCTTCCGCGCCGAGGATGAGGGCGAGAGGCGCGCGCAGCGGCACGTCGCCGAGGTCGACCTCGCCCGATGAGTCGAGTCCGACCAGCAGGTAGCCGCGCTCCTTCAACTCGGTCATCGCGCGCGCGAGGTTCTGCACGATAACAATCGGCACATATTCCAGCGCGCCGGAGGCGGCCTTGGCCAGTGCCCCGGTCGCCTCGGGGCTGTGGCGGGCGGTGGTGACCACCGCCGCGACATCGAAGCCGGCCGCCGTACGCAGGATCGCGCCCACGTTGTGCGGGTCGGTGATCTGGTCAAGCACCAGCACCGGGCCGCTGTCGGCAATGGCGGTGATCTCGGGCGAGGGCAGGGGCTCGGCTTCGAGGTAGAGGCCCTGGTGGACGGCGTCGGGCGCCAGTCGCTCGGCGATGGCCGCGGGCCGAACGATCTCGGGCGACGCCGTGATACCTTCCTCGGCCAGGCGGCGGGCGGCGTTTTCGGTGGCGACGAGGCGGCGGATCCTGCGGACCGGGTTCCCCAGCGCCGCTTTCACGGTGTGCCAGCCGTAGAGCACGGACAGGTCGTCCGGTCGCAGGCTCTCGCGGCGGGCGCGCTCGAACCGCTCGCGCCGGTCGCGTTGCTCATGCGTCACGCCGGATTTCGGGCCCGGACGGGCTCCCGGTTTCGGCCGTCCTGGGGGTCGATCGCGCATTGACGGGTGATGCCTCCGGCCCGTCAGGTACCGGCGATGCTTCGCAACTGCAAGGCATGTGAAAATGCGCGCGTGCGGTTGACTTAGACGGGGTGCCTCCCCATAAAACGCCCCCGATTGTTGCCTGTCGGCCCTTCAACGAATATCTGAAGCCGGTACCGCAAGTGCAAGGAATTGGGGGAGTGTCCCGAGTGGCAAAGGGGGCGGACTGTAAATCCGCTGGCTTACGCCTTCGTAGGTTCGAGTCCTACCTCCCCCACCAGCCTTAGCACCTTTGGTGCGTCGGCTGGCAAGCCAGGCTCATTGCGAAGGCTGCCCGCCGAAGCGCCAGCGTAGGCGGGCGTGTTATGCAGACGTGTTATTGTGTAGGCGCTAGCCGGCGCGGGTGTAGCTCAATGGTAGAGCAACAGCCTTCCAAGCTGATGACGAGGGTTCGATTCCCTTCACCCGCTCCAATCATTTCAATGGCTTAGCGGTGTTAGCAAGGGAAGGGCGGCTGGTTGGCTAATGTCCGGCTAACCAAAGCAAGATACGACTAGCTAGGCAAACCCACGCGAATCGGCCCAACTTGCGCGGGGCGGAGGGGCGCGACAGCGATGGCACCGGCTGCAACGTGCGTCTATGAACTCACGATCGATGCCCTACGGAATAATTCACGTCTTCGAAAAGCGCTTCACATTATCGGGCCGATTGCAGGCACTGCGACCGCAGGCTTGCTCCAACTGGCCAGCAAATTTACGGTCGATTGGTGGAATGTAGGGCTAAATGTAGCGTCAGCGTGTACCGCGATATTCGTGGTGATCGTTGCCGTGCTTCTCGCTGTGACGGACAAAGGCGGCCCCGAAGCATTGAGAGAGGCGCACCTATCCGACGAACGCGCGCGTCGCCTTGAGAAAGAGAAAGAAGACATCTTCGTCGAGATCGACAAAGCGGCCGCAAAATTCGGCTCATTGACTACGCTCTATGCAACTTCGATTGCGCTGCGCGAACTCATCGAGCCCGTTCTTTCCGTCGGGCCGGGCGACAAGCTCGCACAGAGCGCTCGGTTGGCCGCAATGCTCGACATCTTGCTCACGAATAAGAAGGAGCTTTTCGGGATCATCGACGAGAGATGGAATTTTTCTGTCTACACATACGATGCCGAGCGCGACGAACTAATCTGCTCCGCCTGTCGTCGGCGTG
Organism: Hyphomicrobiales bacterium; assembly: GCA_009377695.1. Taxonomy (GTDB): domain Bacteria; phylum Pseudomonadota; class Alphaproteobacteria; order Rhizobiales; family Xanthobacteraceae; genus VAZQ01. The sequence goes on from WHTP01000032.1 coordinate 23,823, forward strand.
ATCGCGCAGACGAGGAGGCTGAGCACCGAGCTTGGCCTTCCGGAATTGGTCAGATAGGCCTGGCTTATCGAGATGGACAAGAAGTGGTCGTCGGGGACGTGCAAAATCCCGATTTTGAAGCTTATTTTCGCGCGCCTCCAGGTCTTCACCGCCCTGATGACGGAGAAAGATACCGATCTATCGCAGCGATACCTATATCTACGGATGGAGGTCCACCGCGAGGCGTCGTAATCGGCACAAGCGATGTCCAAGGGAGATTTGTTCCATCGTCGGCGCGGCCACCACAGGACTGGGATACGGTAGAACCATTAAGGGTATTGGCAGGTATGTTAGTCATCCTTCTATCCGCGACAGAACTGCATGATCGTCTTGGAGGACAAAATGGCGACCGCTGACGCTAAAAGCCTCCCCGTTTCAGATGAAGCAAAGATTGATCGGAAGATAGAGGAAGCCGCGCGCCGGATCTCAACCGGCAAATCTGCGCCAAACGATTTCAGCAACATCAATGAATTGATTCGTAAGAGGGCCCGCTTGATGACGCCAGAACCTCTGCGGCGTAAATAATGGGCTCAAACCGCCCGGCGTGAACCGGGCGGCCGTTCTCTGATGCTGATCAGCATCGCGTTTCCTCGGGACGTGCCACACGCTCTACTCCTCGGAGAGCCCGCCATACCGATCCAGCGGCCAGGAACTCTCAAGGCTTAAGGAGCTTTCGGCAGCTTGAGTGCGCTTAGCTTCACCGCGAGTACCCAGCTGATCCACAGAGCAAAGGCGTTGAACAAGAGAAAGACAATCAAGCTGACGCCCGTGCCCCACATACTTTCGACCGCAAATCCAATCAGCACTGACGTGGCGCCGAACACGGCAACAAAGGCGAGGTACAGGATGATGAGCAGCATGGCATTTGTCCTCCCCTTTTGGATTTATTCGGGACTCTAGCCCGGACTAGTTGTCTTTAGGGGCGGTGGTGCTGTCCTAAATCCGAGGAAAAGTCCTCGTCATCTATTAGGCCGCCTAGCAGGCGGCCTCTTTCACGGATGCGAACGACTTGGCAAAACCGCCCGGCGGACCGGGCGGCCAGGTCGTAGGGTGATCCGTGGCTACCGGATTTTGCACTGGCCCGCGTAGGTCGAGATCACACCAACCGCGCCGATGAAAGCCTGCCGTTGGTGTACGCCCCACCACGAGCCCGGCTTGGCGCTGATGGACGTCGTCATCAGATTGCCGGTGGAGGTGATCTCAAGAAACGACAGCTTGCCGGGTCCGCGCAGGGACAGCAGCTCGGTGCTGCCCAGATTGCCAACCATCATGGCGCGCTGGTTCTTTATGTCCAGATCGGCGAACGTCATCTGCAGGACGTCGCGAGGTTTGGCGCCATGCACATCTGTCACGTTCTCCATCTTGAACGAATGCAGCTGTGACATGGTGCAGTCGATGGTTTGGCCTACCGCCGGCGTGTTGGCCAGCAAGGCGATCGTGAGAAGAATGCGTTTCATCGAAGCACCTCCAACAAAAGCACGACGATCGCGACCATAAGCGCGGCCACCATTGCGCAACTGACACAGAGCAACATCCCGTCGCCGACTGGCGTGGGTTCAGGTATCCTAGGTTCAGCCATTGATCTCTCCTGGCGCAGAGGTTGATGGTTAGGCTCCCGTCGGCGCTCCAACGCCTTCGGGGGCCGCTTGCATTGGCAAGCTCAACCGTGTTAGCGCGGTTCCATGAAGAGAGCAAGAACTGTGTTAGCACGAAAGAAACCCGGTCCTAAGCCGACCGGCAAGGGCCACACTGTTGGCGTCCGCTTGCAGCCGCCGCTTTTGAAGGTTTTGGATCGATGGATAGCGGAGCAGTCGAAGCCGCGACCATCACGTCCCGAAGCCGTGCGCCGGCTGATCGAGAAGGCGCTGGCCGATGACTAATCCTTGCCCTCGGTTAAGTGTTGTACCACACTTAGAACCATGAGCAGAGGCCCAGGGAAGATACAGCGGCGGGTTCTTGAGCTGCTCCAGCAGCGCCAGCGTAGGCCGACACCGACAAGGCTGCTCGCCGCCATGGTCTACATGGACGACGAGGAGCTGGCGAAGTTCAAGCAGTTCCCCACCGACATCCAAGTGCTGTCATTATTGTCCGTGCCGCTCAGCAACGCGCGAAGGAACGCCGTCAGCCGTGCATGCAATCAGCTGTGGCGCGACGATCAGATTACCGCATACGACCTGAAGGGCTTCACGGCATGGGCGATACCGCCACGCCACGGAGAGCCTCGCCCGGCGCTTTAAACCCACTAGCGCCCGGCGCGCGCCTACGGCCGCGCCACGGCAACAATCGCGGCCAGAAACAACAGCACGCCGAATGCCAGCAAGTCGCCGCGGACAAGTCTCATCAGATGAACAGCATCTGGTACTTCGGTTCGGCCGGCGCCGGCTGGCGATTGTGCTGCCCGATCGCCATCAGCAGCGCGACAAGCCCGTCGACGTGAGCCAGCGATCTCTTCTTGCTGACCTTGCGATTGCCGGCCGGGTCGACGTCGATCGCCGCGTTGCTGGCGTTCCAGCGTAGAATGGGATGCCCGCCGTGCTTGATCCGCCGGTCTAGCACCGCGGCCTCGAGCGCCTGCACCGCCGGCGCCATCGATACGAAGCCCTGTCCGAACTCGACCAGCGGGACCACCACGGCTTCCTCGTCCAGCAGCCGCTGCAATTGCTTGATGAAGGCCCGGTCATAGGCGATCGACTGCACGTCGAACTCGGTGACGATCTCGGCGAGCCGCAGGACGATCGCGCGGTAGTCGATGGCACGCCCGGGCGTGGTCTCGAGCAGCCCGCTGTCGCGCCACAGCCGGTACGGCACGCCCTCGTGGCGGTCGCGGTCCATCAGCCCCTCATGCGGCAACCAGAACCATGACAACACGCTGCCGTCGTGCGGGAAGAACAATTGAAGGCTGGTCATGTCGGTGGTCGCACTAAGGTCGAGGCCGCCGATGCACGGCTTGCCGCGCAACGCCTGCCGGTCCACCGGGGTTGCGCATAGCATCCAGTCCGGATCGGAAATGAATTTCGTGGTGGCGTCGATCCGCTGATTGAGCCGTAGATTCAGGAACGCCGCCCGGAACGACGGCAGCCGCTCCGCCCGGCGCGCCTGGTCGCGGAACTCATCGGCGTTGAGGAACACGCCCCAGGCCTCATTGCACGCCCGCCAGGTTTCCTCCGCGAACGGGTCGGCATCAACCGGCGCCGCAGTCAGCTGCACGTAAACCGACGGGTCGAGCCCGCGCAGACCGTCATCGATCAGCTGACTGAGCGGATGCTGATCACTCGGCGCCTGCGTCGAGATCACGATGCCAAGGCTCTCCTTGCGCTTGCCCTGCGCCGTGATCAGCCCGTCCAGCAGCTCCGACCCGCGGGCCTGCCCGAGCTCGTCGAAGATCCACAACGTCGGGGATAGTCCATGCGGGCGGCGCACGTCGGCCGACAGCGCCTCGAAGATGCTGCCGGCACCGTCGCCCGACATCACCTCGATGATCTTGTGAAACCGCTGAATGTTCACGCGGTCGGCGAACTGCGGGGTCGCCTCGATGATCGCCACCGCTTCCGCGAAGATCAATGAAGACTGTTTTTTGTCGGCCGCACACGCATAAACTTCGCCGCGTCGCTCCGCCTCCGGGCCGAGCAGGTGCGCCAACGCAAGCCCCGCCGTCAGTCCGGTCTTGCCGTTGCCCCTTGGCTCGCTCTTGACCGCCAGCCGGACCGAACGCGGGCGCTTGGCATAGATCGTCCGCACGAATATCTTTTGTCCCGGCAGCAGTCGCATCTTCTTGCCGGCCAGCATGCTCTTGGTGACCGGCAGCGATTCGAGAAAGCGGATCATGCTTTCCGAACGGCTGAGCCGGGGCGCCTTCCAAGGCGGCCGACTCGCAGCGGTGTCTCGACTCCGCTTTGCCTTGGCACCGGAGCGCGCGCCACGCAGGCCCATACTATCCCTCGTCGTTTGCAGACCGAAAACTAACTCAAATGGGAACTAATTCTTTTTGCGTGGGTCCCCCCGGTGGGGCGAGCGGGCAATCTGTGCTCTCACCCTCCCCCCCGTCACCCAATGCCCGGCTCGCGTGGCTTAGGACGTGGTGGCCGCGTCCATGTGATCGGCCAACCGTCATAGCCGACGGCAAGCCGCAACGGTTGGCTGCAGTCGCCGCGTTCCCAATTCGATTTGGCAAGATGGTGTTCGGCACACAGGCTTTGCAAGTTTCGTTCGTCACGTTGCAACTGTCTATCTCCGTTCGGTCGCCACACGTGATCGACTTGCGTGGCTTCCGTCACATAGCCCAACAGTTCGCAGAACTCACAGAGTGGGTTACGCGCAAGCTGACGCGGTCGGACGTGCTCACGCCATCGGCGCGATGAGTACCAGCTCCTGTCTGTCGCCATCAGTGCAGGTGTCCGTTGGTGGCGTCGTCGGGCATCTCGGCCAGCGCTGTCGTGACCAGGTGCATGCTGTCGGTGAGGTTCTGGTGGGCGCATCCGGTGCACGGCCAGTGCATCATGATGTCCAGCCGGGCAATGATCAGGAGGCGGGCCGCCGTCAGCCGGTGCAGGCCGAGCTTGCACAGCCGGCGGGTTGTCTCGTCGAGGATGCGATCGGCGGCCTTGTCGGTGTCAGTGATCATGTCAATGCAGTCCGACCGCGCGTTGCCGAAGCCGTGGCACTATGTGTTCATTAGCGTGACGCACGCACGCATCGCTGATCATGTGCAGCTCTTCGTCACTCGGCACACGATTGAGCTTGCGCGCGGCCTTACAGACGGCGTCGCAGAGGTTTGCGTTGAATTCACTACGAAGCTCGGCGCAGTCCTCCCCCGACAACTCAGTGCCGTCGAGCATGAGAGGTGGATCGTCACATCGCACCCAATCGCTGCTGTCATCTGTCATCACGTGCATTCCTCCCTCGTTTGACGGCCAATTGCCAGTCGGCATTGGTGCCTGGTCTTGCGCGTGTGCTGGCGTTGCAGTGCCAAAGGCTGCCGTCATGGGTGCAGAAGTTGTCGGCATGATAGTCATGATCGGGCGCCCATACACCGAGATATTTGAACGGCGTCCTTGCCTGCTTCAGTTGCTTGATTTCGTCGGCCTGCTTGCAGATCAGCACATAGAGCAGCGCGAACATGGCACGGACGCTGTCGCTGCGGCCCTGAGTATATTTGACCGCGGTGTTGCTGCGCTCGGAGGTACCGCGGAAGTCCGCCATGGCCTCGCGCACAAACCTCTGTGCGTGCTGCGCATCGCTCTCGTCGTCGTCGGTGGTTGCGATCCCGGCATCGATCTCCTTGATCGTCTGAATTGTTGCCGAGGCATGGGCGGGGACGACCACCAACGATAGCTCGTACCATTCCCATGTTTTGAATCGGATCCCACCGCCCGGCAGCGGCGCGGATTCGAGCGCCCTGAATCCGATCGATACGCCGCGAATCAATCCTGCTTTGACTGATTGCCAGGCTTCGTCGACACGATCCTTCAGCTTGCCCGCTTCGGCGACACGGGCGATGACGGCGCGAAATGGAATGCCGTCCTTGGTCGATTGTGCAAACACCACGTTGCCGACCGGCTCGTCATGGCGGTGATGCAACAGCAGCGGCAACGGAAGTTTGAACCTGGCACCGAGCGATTCGACCACGTCGCCAAGTCGATCCGGAGTCGGGCTGCTGGCAATGCCTTCGATGACACGCTGATCGCTGTCGACTCGTTTGACGGTCAGGATCGCATGCGCGCGCTGGTTCATCTGGTTGCCCTGTGCCGGACGCGGCAGGCCGTTGGTCGATTACGCTGCGGTCGCCCAGGTCGCGCCGGTCATGATCGCAACCGCAGTGTCGCGTGCCGTGAATCGGAAATGTCTTTCAGCCCGAAGCCCGACCGAATTCGTCTGCCACAAGTTGACGGTCGTGGTCGGCACCGGCGGTGAGTCGGACGCCTGCGACGTTGCGTCGTCGAACTGCAATGAGGCATGACGTGCGGTATCCAACGTCAGCCCTTCATCGGCAGCAACGACACCGCTGGCGTCGATCGCGACCACGGTGCCGCCCGGCAGTGCGTCGGTGACCACCGTTCGAATACCCGCAAACTCGCCGCCGTTGGTCGTCAGGTTTGCCGGCGACAAACTGGCCTGCGTCATGAGCAGGCTGTTGATGCCGGGCGGCGGAACGACTAGGACGATGCGCGAACCACTCGCCAGGTTTGTCGCGTCCAACAACAACTTGATATCGGCTGATGGCGTTGCGGAACCGACCAGTGGCGTGAGGCCGGTGGTCACGGCGTCGAGAAATATCTGATCGGCCGCAGCGATGACGGCGTTGCGCAATTCGGCGTTGACGAAATTCAATCCCGCAGGACCGGCTTCGCGCAACGCGTCTGCGGTCATAACGACCAACGCGACCGCCTTTTGCTTTTCCAAGCTCGCCGGCGTGAGCTCGAGCCGCGAGAGAAACTTGCCTTTGGCTTCGCCAACTTCATTGCCGACGATCGCCAGCGTCGTCGCGCTCACGAACGTTTGCGGCGGCACGAGGCGCGCTTGCGAAAGCACGGTTTCGACCACGCCGATATTTTTCAGCGCACTCAAGAATGCACTGGAGCTCGCCCGGAAGTCGCCGGACAATCCGCTGGTATCGGTGGTCGCGCCCGGCACCGCGGATTTCAGAATCCGCAGCGCGCGATCCGGTGCCTGCAGCTGCTCGCCGATTCTTGCGGCATCGTCCCAGCGGCCGCCGGCGAGAACGAGGCAACGGCAGATATGCGCCAGCTCGAACGAGGCCTGGTGCTCGGCAAAACGTTCGGCAACGCTCACGGCGGCTTGCATCGGCGTCGGCTTGTTCATCGGCGGGACCCTCGGTTGACCGGTCGCTGATCCATAGCCGATCCAGAAATAGCGCGGCGTTACGCGTTACGTGCACAACATGCGGACAAAACGCTCAGTCGCCGCCCGGATGGCCTCGCGATCATCGATCTCGGAGCGCTTCAGGAAGCAACAGCCGTACAACCCTTCGGCAAGCTCGACCTCGGGGATTTCGATCGTAATGCAGACAAGTCCGTCATTCCGACGCTTGCGATAGGCCCGCACCCGGTCGGCAACATTGCTCATCGTCGTCTCCATCGTCATCCACGTCACCGCGCACGACGCAGCCGTTCAACGGTCGCCGTAGCTTGAGTGGACTCTAACGGTCGTGCGGGTGCCCTCCCTCCCTAGATATCGAGAGTAGTGGGGGGTTTGCCACCATGCGTAGTAGTGGGGGGTTTGCCACTATGGTTTCGGTGGGGGGTATCCCCACTGGCGTTGGTAAAACCCCCCACTGGAATTCTGTTTTTGTTCCTAGCCATCCACACGACTTCGTTGGCCTGTTCTTTGGTCTCGATTTTCTTCCAGTCGTTCGTCGGATCGCCGTCTCTTGAGTGGCGATAGGTGAGCCGGAAGATCGTTGGGCGCCGGAATTCAGCATTGCCGGCGCGCCCTTCTTTGGCGATCCGAATGAAGCCAAGAGCTACGACTTCGCGGATCGCCGCATTAATCGAATGACGGTCGACGCCATAACGTTGGAAGTCATCGTAGGTCACCGGCAAACTCCCGTTATCCTTGCCGCCGTGGTGAGCCATCTCGATCTCGATCCGAGATAGGATCCGGTGGCCCGATTGGCTCAACGCGCGGTATGCGGGCGACTCCAGCATCTCGATCAGGCGAGCTGAGAACTGGCCGCCAATCTGCGTTCGTCGCTCGCGTCGTCCCATGTTCACCAGCCCTTGCGCCGCTGGTGGCGCGTTGGATGGTTCTTCCTCGGCACCATCAATGCGCGTCGCGGTATTGGGCCGTCCGGATCAAGGAAGCGTGCCAGCCAACGCGCGGCCGGGTCGCGATCGATCTGCTCGATTTCGTCGCGCACAGATTGCGCCCGCAACCGGCGCCGACGGTCGGCAGCCCAATTCATTCGTGCCATGGCTATGCCTTCCTCACTTCGATTCCGAGGAAGTCGCAGAGCGCGATCGCGAAGGCTCGCGCGTTGTGCTTGTCGATGCAGATGTAATGGTCGTCGTCGTCGTCCCAGCCCTTTTCCTGCCGGATGATCAGATGATTGCCACGGTTGAAGTAGATGGCGGTCGCCCTCTGCTCGGCGAGCACGATCGACTCCTGATCCGCCTCCGCGCCCCAATCGAATTCCCAGACGTCGGGCCTCGCCGCTGCGGCGGTTTTCGCCTTGTGCGCAACCTCGTTCGCCAAGACGAAGTCGACCGATTCCTCGATCGTGCGCTCGGGCTTCGGCGGGAACCGCGCATCAAAGTCCTTCGCACCTTCGATCATCATGGCGCGCTTTTGTTCGAGCGTCGGCTCGTCGTCACCGTCGGCGATTTCATTTGACGGTGACTTTGATGGTGGCTTTGACGGTGACGTGCAGCCGGCATGATGCGCCGAGCGGCAACGGTGGAGCAGAACTTCTTCTGCGGACCGCCGGTATGCTTGCGCGGCGGCAGCGGTGCCGAGCAATGCTCGCAGGTTGGCTCTAGACCAAGGGCTAGTTCGGGGCTATGTGGTTGGCTGCTTTCTACAGCAAGCCTGTCCACTTCCGCGGCCCCACCGATTGCCCCCGGTGCGGGCCGCGTTTCCATCAGCGTCATGTCATGCGGCCTCCGTCTCGCGACCCGCTGCGCGCTTCATAGGCGACGGCTTCGGTTCGCTAGGACGGGACGCCAGCCACGCGGCGACGTCGGACTCGTTCCATAGACGAGTGTTCGGGCCGGCCAGTTTACCGCACGGGAAGTTTTCGTTCTTGATCCAGTTGGAAAGCGTCACCCAGTTGGTGACGACGCCACGATCCTTTAAGTCGCGGAAGCGTAGTTGATTGCCAAGCATTGGACGTGCTCCGGTTTGAGAACCGGATCGCCCACCTGCTTCTTATTGTTGTTGCCGGGCTTCCGATTCTTATTGAACCGGCACCCAATTAGGCGCGCTTTAGTATCTGAGGAAGAGGGTTTAATGCGGGCCTATTCGGCACCCCGCTTACGGGCCTTCATCACCTTTTCGTAGGATTCCTCGACGGCGCCCGCCGCTCCCTGGGCGGGGGTGCCTCGCAATTCCTTCGAGACGAAGCCGAACACGTCCGCCTTCGTGACGACGTTCGCACCCCCAGAGGACGGTTTGCCGTAACCGTAGAGCGTAGCGAGCTCGGACACGTGCCCGCGTCCGCGGCGGGATCTGGCGTTGAGGTGAAATTCCGCCAAATTGGCGCGGCGATCGTCTATCCGCTTTTGGTCATAGGCCGCCTGCCAGTTGCCCTGTTTGCCGGGGCCTCGCGTGCCTGAGAGTGAGTATTGTTTTTCCGCTTGTTGAACGACCTGGTTGGCAACCCAGTCAGGGAGTGGCCTTTCGTTCCAGGTGCAGAGCAACAGAGCCTCCATAAAGGCTGAGTAGTCCCCGCGTTGAGTAAACTGGGCGCGCAATTTTTCAAATCTCTCCGTGAACCACAGATCTGGTTTCATCGCGCCGCCCTCCGCAATTTCACAACCTTGGCGGCCTTCGATGGGTGAATGATCGAATCGATCAGCGCCGCGAGCCTGCGCAGAGCGTCGGCCTTCTCATTGCGATAGGCGTGCCGATCGTAGACGCGCTCGACACCAACGATCGCGTGGCCAAGAACACGTTCAGCGATATCCCGACGGACGCCGGCGCGGGACATCAGGCTTCGCGCGGTACGCCGGAGATCGTGCAAAACCCATCCCGGCATATCTGCCGGCAGTTTGGCGTCGAACGCCGCCTTGGCTTGGCTGAACCCCCGGAACGGTCCATCGCCGCGTCCGGCAAAAACGTAAGTGTTGTTGCCTATTATCGCCTGCGCTCGGATGATGCTGGTCGCAGCGTCCGGCAGCACCAGCGTGCCCGCGCTGTCCTTCTCACGCGCCTCCTTCGGGATGGTCCATTCGCCGTCGATCGACAGATCGGACCATTGCATGTCGCGAATCTTGGTCCTGCGCTGTGCAGTCAGCAGGCAAAGGCAAATGATGCCGCCAAAGGTGCCGTTGCGTTCAGCTACCTTCCAGATCGCGCGGATTTCGTCGTCGCTCAGGATCCGCGCTCGCGCCTGTGCTCCGGGATTCTGTCGCCGCATTCCACGGACAATGGGCGGCGTGTAATCGTCATGGCGCGTCGCAAACCAGTTCATGATGCTGCGGACGATCGTCAGCACGGCGTCGGCTTGGCGCGGGCTATGTTTGTCCTCGACGCGATCGAGCAGGGCGGCGACGTGGCTACGCTTGATGCCGATAAACTCTCGATCCCGCCAGGACGGCAGAACATGCCGATCGAGCAGCCGGACAATCTCGCACTTCGAGCGCAGCCCGTTAGGCTCGACGTGACGCTTGATCCAATTGGCGGCCACGGTGCCGAATGTCTCGGTCTTGGCCTCGACCGCGGGCAAGCCCGCACGGACGCGGTGGATGGCTTCACGGGCCTGCTGGCGGGCATCCTCTATGCCGAGCACGTCCGCCGCACCGATGGTCGTCCAGACCTGTTTGCCGGCCGGGTTGCTGGCGACCGTGACGAATGATTTGGCGCCGCTCGGCTGCACGCGCACATAGTGTCCGCGGAGCTCAGGGTCGGGGAAGGCGTAGCGCGAGGCGCGCGGCTTGAGCGCAGTCACGCCCTTGTCGGAAAGCGTCTTGCGATTGGCCATCCAAGCCCCCGGGCTAATTGCCGGCTAATGCGACGCCAATATAACGTCGGCTAAAGCCGGGCTAATCTAGACCAATGTTTACGGGGGTTTTTGACATTCGGCAATATCGGATTTAGCCCACTTAATATGTTCGCAACAGCCTTCCAAGCTGATGACGAGGGTTCGATTCCCTTCACCCGCTCCAGCGCTCTTTAATCAAGCGAAATCTAATTTTGTAGCAGCAACCGGCTTTCTTGGCGGTCTCCTCGAACGGCGTTGTGTGCAGCCGACACCTTTCAATCAAGATGGTGTGCGCGCAGTGGCGTTCGTTCGACAAGCCACCTGACGATTGCTGTTACGTTCGCCTTCTAGCTTTCGATTCTATTGAGACGAACCTCACTGATCGATTTTCCCGATCCTTAAGAACATCTGCGGGCAGTCGTTGCACCGCCCAAGAAGCGGCAACAAGCTCGAACGACGCTGATGGAAGAAAGGGAAAAGCGATGCGCAAGTCTCTTATCGTCGTGGCGACGGCAACGGTGGTCCTCGTCGCGGAATCGTTGCTCTCATCGCCGGTGCAGGCCATGACGCTCAATGGGGCGGCAGGCGTCCGGCTTGCTAGCGATGCCATCAACCCTGTCGAGACCGTGGCCTGCTGGCGAAACGGGGCGCGAGGGTGGGGCTGGTATCCTTATTGCGGCCCTCGCATTTACGGAGTGTGGGACCCGGATGGCGGGGCGGCTATCGATGGCGCAGCCGTTCGGCGTGGCACAGCCATTGGCGTAGCGGATCGCGTTGGCATGCCCGCGGACACTGGCGCGGTGGCGGTAGGCATGCCGGTGGGCATGGTCGTCGTGGAGGTGGTGGTCATGCTCACCATGGCGGACGCCACGGCGGTGGGCATCGCCGTTGATGTAGCGGAAGCTTGGTGAGGCCAAGGTCTCATGCATACAAATAGAGCCCGTCCGGGTCGCCCGGACGGGCCTCTCGGTGCGCCCGATCGTGACGGCAAAATGGCATAGATAGACCTGTAAGCATTCCTCATCGGCTACCGCGCCATTGTTTCCTCAACACGACTGACCGCCCGCAGGCTGAGCGCCGCGATGGTGAGCGTCGGATTTGCGGTCGCCCCAGTCGGAAAGACCGCCGAGCCGAGGATGAAGAGATTCGAATGGTCGTGGCTGCGGAGGTCCTTGTCGACCACGGAGGTTTTCGGATCGTCGCCCATCCTGGCCGTGCCGATGATGTGGCCGGCGCCTTCGGCCCCGTTCTGATGGTGAACTTGCGTCGCGTCGAGTTTATCGAAGATCTCGGTATGGGCGTTGCGGGCAGCGGCCAGTCCCGCCTGGACGTACGCGCCAAGCCTATAGGCGATCCGCGGCAGAGGCACACCGTAGATATCTTTTTCGTCAGGGTCGAGCGTGACGCGGTTCTCGGGATCGGGCAGTTGTTCGATGAGCGAGGCGAGCCGGATGTGTCGGGACGCCTGATGTTTGATCGCGCCGTCGAGCGCCTTACCACGCAGACCCTGCCGCACCAGGTCGGCCGCGGTGCTGATGGGGGCGCCTGTCGGCCATGACCAACCGTCATTGCCGATCTCGATGCGGAAAGCTGGCCGCTCCTTGCGGAACAGACCATCCCTGTGGTTCTCGATGCCGGAGGTCGATAAGGGCCCGCGATAGGGCCACAACGGGCGCCCCGCCAGCGCCCAACTCAGCTGCGTCGGGTGGTCCATGAGATTGCGGCCGACCTGATCCGAGCTGTTGGCGACTCCGTTCGGGGTTCGCTCACTTCGGGAGTTGAGCAAGAGCCGGGGGATTTCAATCGCGTGGGCAGCGAGCACGAAGACCTTGCCGGACGCGATGCCCTCGCTCCCGTCCCAGCGCTTGAAGCGGATCGCCGTGACACGACCATTCGGTGCCGTCTCAAGCGTAACGGCCGTCGTCCGCGAATAGACGACGGTGCCGGCCTTCTCTGCGCGGGAAAGATGCACCGTGGCGTCGTACTTCGCCTGCACGGGGCAGATCGGGATGCAGCTCGCGTTGCCGCAGCACGCCGGCCTGCCGGCGTAGTCGGTCGAGTTGCGACCCTGCGGCGTCGACCGGACCTCGTGTCGCGTGCCCGCGAGTGCCTGGGCACACGCGTGATCCAGAAAGGTCTGCGGAATGGCCTTCATCGGATAGGGCGTGGAACGCGGCGATCCGAGTGCTGCGTTGGAATCGCCCGCGACGCCCAGTTCATTTTCGGCCTGGCCATAGAACGGCTCAAGCTCGTTATAGGAAATCGGCCAATCGACACCGCGCCGGTACGTCGCGTTCAGGCGGAAGTCGTTCGGGACCAGACGCAGGCAGGTGCCGAGCCAATGCCATGTCGTTCCGCCCACCACTTTCAAATAGGTGCTCTTGAACTTGTCCGGCCCGGCCTGCCGGTACCAATAATCATAGTCGCTGCTGATCGGATGCTCCGCCTGCGGGCTCGGCGGGTAGGGACACTCCGGCACCTTCTTCGGAGCATCCCAATAGCGCTCCTGCGCATCGGCGCGATCAACCGCTGCGCCCGCTTCAAGGATGCCGACCTTTACGCCAGCGGCTGACAGTCTTGCGGCAAGCAGTGCGCCCGAAATGCCGGACCCGACGACGATCACATCCGCTTGTATGTCAGCCATGATGTCAGGGCTCGTCGGCACTACGGCGCATCTGCCCAATAGCCATTGGCGCCGCCGCAGACCCCGAATGGCTTGGTGAAGTCGAGTGCATTCCAGACTAAGGCGCCGGTAAAGCTGCCAACCTGAGGACCCGCCTGATTATAGTAGATGCCCGAATACCAACCGGCGACGATGTCCTCGGCCAATGGGCCGGTGGTGACTTGCGGATTGTCGAGCAGCAGGCGCAGGCCGGGTTCGCGGCCGGTCGATACGATCCCGTCGAGGAGCTTGCCAGCCATTGTGGGCTCGAGATCGGAGATCGCCTTCTCTGTGAGTCGCGCCGATATGGCGCGGAACTGATCGATGGTGACGCGCCCCTGGGCACCGGCCGATTGCGAAAAAGCAATGGCGAGCGCCGCCGCGCTCACGCCTCCAACCAGGACGAACCGTCGGGTGACCATAGGACTCGTCGTTCCGTTTGTACCTGATCACATCGCATCGATCGCGGAGGCACTCCATCTTCCTGTTGAAAGCGAAACGCCACTGCGTCTCCAACCAGGAAGATCCATTACGAATTGTTGCTGGACGAATTGTTGCTGGATCAGCGTTTGAATTCAGTGTCCGTTTGATCGTGCTTTGTCGTGTTTCCCTCAAATGACCGTTAATTTTGAAATGGCGAAATCGCGGACAGTCCGTTGTCCGGGAAACTGCGGACGATGCATGCTTACGGTGGTCAGTGTGAAGGAGCCCCGGGCAATGCGCGATGATCCGAAACGCGATGATCCGAAAAAGAGGATCGTGCGACTCGAATTCACCAGCGCTTCGAGTCACGGTTGACGGGTGTCGGGCAAATCCATTCAGGAGGGGGCAACTTCATGCCCGAGATTCCGAACTCTCTATTTCTCGACCTGACCAGCTACGGTACGACGACCTACACCTCCACGACCCGGGTGGAGGATGTCTATCACGTTACCGCGCACGATGCCTCGGAAACCGTCAACGTCGCCCTGATCCTGCCGCGGGCTAACGATCCGACGGCGCTCCTGGAGAGCGACTGGGCGACGCGCCAGGCGACGCTGGCGGAGCTCAATGCCAACAACACCTTGTGGTCGACCTACGGCGCTTCGCCGAGTGAATACGCCGCCACTGTCGATTTGTTGACGGGAACACAGCCAGGCCAGTTGGGCCTCACCATGATCGGCGATCCTGCCGGCAGCGACGGCTACATCAGCTCGCCCGAGTCGCGCACGATCTGGCTGCAGCTTAGTCCGGCGGACTTCGAGACATTGTTCGGCACGCCGGCTTTTCAAAGCGGCTCGCTCCTCGACGACGGCCTGTATTTCTGGAGAGGCAATCTGTCGTTGCCGACCGGCTTAGATGTCGCGGGTCTGTGGTTCGACTTCAAGATTTACGGTCCTCATCCGGCCGTTTCGGATCTTCCGGCGGCGCCAGCGCCGATATCCCGCAAGGCGCGCAGAGTATCGGCAATGCGCTGGCGCATTCGGGGCGTAGGAGTGACTTGCCCGGCAACATCGCGGACTGGTTCTACAATTTCCCCCTGGCAGGCACCGACACGCCGACCGCAACGGTCGGCATGATCGAGCCGGGCAGCGGCGACGTACTGCCGTCGGGCTCGCCGAACTTCAAGGACCTTCTCGACGACTATCGTAGCCAAGCCGGCGTCTCGACGCCGGGCCGCTACTACAGCATCGCCAACAACGGAACCAGCTATAATGATAGCAGGCCGGGAGAGCGTTCATTGGACGTGGGCGTCGTGGCTTCGGCCAGCCCGGGCAGCACGATCGGCCTCTACGCCGGATCAGGCTTCCATGAACGACCGACCGGCGGTCCGACCGAAGGCGCCTACTCCAACGTCTTCACCTCTTTCCAGGCTGCGTTCTGGGACCAGACGAACAACCCACCCGTCGTTTCCGCCTCGTACTCAATGAGCCAGCAGACAAGGCCCGGCTCGGTGTTCGCGACGGCAGCCCAGGAACTGTTCGTCGATGCGGCCTTGCGCAACATCACGCTCCTCAAGGCCGACAACGACTTTGGGTCGAGCTGGGGCTTCGGCAACGGCCTGGCAAACCAGAACGTCAATGCGAGCTCGCCCTACGCCATTGTCGTCGGCGGCACCTCGCTCACCACGCTGGCGGCCGCGCCGTCCGACCCGACCGTGTCCGACAAACCATCTGCCGCGGACTCCGTCTACGGGTTGGCGATGGCGAACGATCGCGCGACGCTCTGGAAGCTGGTTGAGGGCGGGCTGACGGTGCTGCCCAGCACCGTATCGGGGCCGCAGGCGTCCGCGACCACCTTTCTGGAGGCGGTCTGGAACGACTATACCTTGTCGCAGTCGTCGTGGAGCGGTGTGGGTGCCGGTGCGGGTGATGGCGGCGTGGACACGACGCAACCCACGCCCTGGTACCAGACCGCACTCGGATTGACGCCGACCAGCGTCAACCCTTCGGGCGGAACGGGTCGCGGCGCACCGGATGTCTCCGCCAATTCCGGCGGCAACATGTTCTACCGGGTGCCCGATCCCACCATGACCCAGATCCAGGCGGACGACGGCACCAGTGCCGCAGCGCCGATGTGGGCGTCGCTCATGGCGCAGATCGACACCATCTTTCAGGATCAGGGCTTGCCCAATCTGGGCTACACGAACGACCTTTTGTACACCGCCGCCGCAATCGCGCCGGCCTCGTTCAACGACATCACCCTCGGCAACAACGTGTCGTCGTTCCACCACGGCGGGACGCTCACAGACTCCAATGGAGACCCCATTACGCTGACCGGCTTCGGTTACTACGCGGGTCCGGGCTACGACCTGACGACCGGGCTCGGGACGCCCAACGGCACACTGCTGGCCCGGTCGCTCAGCTCCATCGCCCATTCGCAGATGTATTTCGACGCAGAGCCGAGCGTGATCGATGCCGACGGCGCCAGCGGCTGGCGGAGTGGGGCGGACCAGAGCCTGTTGGTGCAGACCATGTCGAGCGCCGGCGTCAACGTGAACCTGACTGAGGGTTCCGACACCTTCGACTTCTTCTCCGCCGCGTCCGACGTCTTTTCCTGGACCTGCCGGATTGCTCAACAGTCGCTGCAACCCGACTTCGATCCCAATCTCGTGCGCCTGTTCGACACGTTTGGCCAGGGGGCGCTCGGCCAGGCGACGCTGTCCTCCGACGAGAGCCTGTCGGTCTCGATCAACGGCACCTCGGCCGAGGCGCTGCAAGCCACGCTTACCAGCTCTTTCGGCTTCGCCGACTTCATGACGGAGGACGGCGCCGTTCGCGTGGCTAGGCCACTGGCAGTCGCCGAGACCGCCGGCGGTCAGGACGACCAGACAGCCATTGTGCGGCTGAGACAGAACGGTGCCGACAGCCTCACGCTCTCTTTATATCGCGTCGATGATCTGAGCGGCGCGATCGATGGCCTGCATCCGGGCGATTCCGGCTATGCCGCCGCCGCGCAGGCCCGTGCCTATCAGACGGCCACGGGCGGCGCGACGGTCGCCGGGCCGGGCCACGGCAACTACGCGCAGACGGGCCTGATTAACGTGGACGCGGGCGACCTGATCGCCTTTCAGCTCACCAACACCACGAAGGGCCACACCTATTGGGGCTTCGTCGACGCCAATGAGACTGTCAATGGCGAGCATGTCGGGCATCTGTGGAATTACGGGCTGAACACCTGGGGTTTCGAGGATCTCTACGGCGGTGGCGACCGCGACTTCAACGACCTCGTCGTGCAGCTCGACTTCACCAGCGCATCGGGAAGCGGCTGGCTGGTCTAAGGTTCGTTCAATCGCCGCGCGGCAGACGATTGCCTCTGGGCGTCCGATTCGCCGTTTACGCCCGAGCCACAGCTCGGTAAGAAGCGAACGGCATCGCGAGGGGGCATGCAGCACGGCATTCACTTCATCTCCGGCCTGCCGCGAGCGGGCTCGACGCTGCTGGCCGGCATTCTGCGCCAGAACCCGCACGTCCATGCCGCCATGACCAGTCCGGTCGGCGCGCTGTTCACCGCCCTGCTCAGGCAGATGAGCCAGGACAACGAGTTCGCCGTGTTCATCGAGGAGGCGCAACGTAAGGCCATCCTCGCCGGCCTATTCGAGAGCTATTACCGGGACATCCAGGCGGAGAAGCTGGCGTTCGACACCAACCGCCTGTGGTGCAGCAAGCTGCCGGCACTGGCCGCGCTGTTTCCGGAGGCCAAGGTGATCGCCTGCGTGCGCGATATCCCCTGGGTGCTCGATAGCCTGGAGCGATTGATCCGGCGCAACAAGTTCGAGCCGTCCAAGATCTTCAACTTCGAGCCCAGCGGCACGGTCTACAACCGGGTGGATGGGCTGCTCGGAATGAACGGCATGGTCGGCTTCGCCTATAACGCGCTCAAGGAGGCCTATTACGGGGAGCAGGCGGACCGGCTCATGCTGCTGACCTACGAGACGCTGACACGCGCGCCGGCCCAGGCGATGGCGGCGGTCTACGACTTCATCGGCGCACCGCCCTTCGCCCATGACTTCGATCACGTTGAGTACGCGGAGGAGGAGTTCGACGCGCGGCTCGGCACGCCTGGCCTCCATCGCGTCGCCGCCAAGGTGCAACACGTCGAGCGGCAGACCATCCTGCCGCCAGACCTGTTCCGTCGCGTCGAGAACGACTCCTTCTGGACCGATGCCAAGCGCAATCTGCGCGGCGTGCGGGTCGTATAGCGGCGAGCACCGGGCCGGACGGCTGCGCGCCTTGACCGCCGATGTCAGGGCAGGCGGCCCGGGTGCCTGCTCCTGACATCGTTGTCGGCGAGCGTGTTCAAGCGGCGCCTGTTGCAAGACAATCACACCCGCTTTTTTTAAGATCGGCGGTATCTGATTGGATACCCATCTGCGACTCGGTCTCACCAGAACCTGCCGTCTTGAGTAAAGTGCCCGGATTCGATGCCGTGAGTGCGCTTGTGCGGCGCGAAGAAGAGGTTGGCAGGCGAGAACGCGCGAGGCGACGCCTGGGCAATTGATTCGAGCAGCGGCATGAAGCGCAACCGAGCTCAGACGTACGGCTCCATTCTTGAGCACTCTTCGGCGATGTGTGGCTCGTCCGGTGCGAAGCGCGCCGGCAACCGTATGCGGCGCTCGGCGGATTCTCTTTTTCACGAAACGCACCCGGACAGGTCGGAGGCTTTGATTGCCGCCGCGCACGGGCGGTTTGACAGCGCCGTTCGGCGGGCACGGCCGGTAAAATTCTCGCACGATCCTTCCGATCGCGTTCGCTGGCTGAAACGGGCGCTGGCCGGCACCACGGCGCTGGTCGCAGTGGCGCTGTTGGGGACTCTCGTGGGGGTGGCGACGGCGACGGACGCCCTTGCGGCTAGCGCTGCGGCCGGCCGCGGCGGCGACGCCGGCGTCAGCTCTGAAGGCAACGGTGGTGGCTACGGCGGGGCCAACAACGCGACAAGCCAAGGCAGCCCCGGCAACCCCGGCGACCCCAACACTAACGGCGGCGGTGGTGGTGGTGGCGGCGGCGGCGCCGGCAGCACCGGCGGGAACGGCGGCTGCGGCGCCACCGATGGCGGTAGCGGTTGCAGTGGCGCCAGTGGCCAAGGCGGCACCGGCGGCACCAGTGACGTCAACGGCGGCTACGGCGGCCACGGCAGCAGCGGCGGCGGTGGTGGTGGGGGCGGGGGCGGGGCGCACGGTTATGTTGGGACCGCGCTGCCGACCATTAATGTGACGGGCGGCGATGGCGGCCACGGCGGCGATGGCAGTAGGGCCCCTTTTGTTCATCACGGCGGCGGCGGTGGTGGTGGCGCCGGCGGCTATGGCGCCGTCGTCACCGGTTCAGGTCTGTCCGGCGATATCGGGGTCAACATCAAAGGCGGCAGCGGTGGCTACGGCGGGAACCAAGGCACGGACGCCGAACAGGGTAGCGGCGGGAGCGGCGGCGTGGGCCTCTGGTTGAGCGGGATCGGCCAGGTGACCATCAGCAACTCTTCAACCATTCAAGGCGGCACCGGCGGTAACGCCGGCCATGCCGGCGGCTTCACTAACGGCTTTGGCGGATTCGGCGGCTACGGCGGTGATGGCGTCTCAGTCTCCGGCAGCGGGGGCCACCTGATCAACCACGGCAAGATCAACGGCGGCACCGGCGGCTATGGCGGTACGGGCTTCCGCGCGGGCGCAGGCGCCGGCGGCGGTAACGGCGTCTCGCTCGGCACCGGACTCACGTTGACAAACAACGGCACCATCACCGGCGGCACCGGTGGCGACGGCGGCCTCACCGGCCTCGCCTCATACCAAGGACCTAATATGAGCGGCGCCAAGGGTGGCTATGGCGTCTCGCTCGGCAACAACGTCAACGTAACCAATAACAACACCATCAACGGCGGCATGGGCGGGACCACCCGCTCACTTCTTACCGGCGATGGCGGTGGTGGTGGCACCGGCGTCGGCTTCGTTGGCGGCTCCTTTACCAACAACGGACCCATCACCGGCGGCGCCGGTGCCGCCGGCAGCGCCAGCGGCCACGGGGGGAGCGGCGGGTGGGGCATGTACATCACTGGTAACGGCGCGGTCAACAACCACACGATCAGGGGCGGCCAGGGCGCGGCGTCGGCCCTCTGGGGCGGCAACGGCGGCGACGGCGTGTCCATCACTGATGGCTCCACGTTCATCAACCACGGCACGATCGCCGGCGGCACCGGCGGTGAGGGCCGGGGTGACAGCGGCGGC
This sequence comes from Hyphomicrobiales bacterium, assembly GCA_009377695.1. Classification (GTDB taxonomy): domain Bacteria; phylum Pseudomonadota; class Alphaproteobacteria; order Rhizobiales; family Xanthobacteraceae; genus VAZQ01. The sequence goes on from WHTP01000032.1 coordinate 43,872, forward strand.
GACGGCGGGCGCGGCGCGTACGTCACTGGCGGCACCCTTGTCAACAGCGGCACGATCTACGGCGGCGATGGTGGCAAGGGCTTTGATGGCAATTACGGCACGAATGGCGACGCCATCAACTTCGGCAGTGGGACGAACAAGCTCGAGCTGTGGAGCGGCTCGACTATCAACGGCTACGTCCGTGCGACCACCGGCGCCAACGACACCTTGGCACTGGGCGGGACAGTCAACGGGAGCTTCTACGTTAGCGAGATCGGCCAGCAGTATCAGGGCTTCGAGGCGTTCGAGAAGACGGGGAGCAGCACCTGGACGTTGACGGGCACGACGGACGACGTCACGCCCTGGACCATCCAGCAGGGAACGCTGTCGGTCTCGCGCGACGACAGTCTCGGCGACGTCTCGGGCGGGCTCACCTTCGACGGTGGCACGCTCGAGAACACCTCGGCCTTCACCACGGCGCGGACCATCACCCTGTCCAGCGGCGGCGGTACCTTTAACACCGCCGCCGATCTCACCGCCTCCGGCGTCATCTCCGGCCCCGGCGCGCTCACCAAGATTGGCGCCGGCACGTTGACCCTCACCGGCGACAACACTTACACCGGCGGGACGATCATCGAGGCCGGCACGCTGTCGGTCTCCTCCGACGGCAATCTCGGCGCGACGACGGGTGGGCTCATCTTCATCGGCGGCACGCTGCAGAACACGGCGGCGTTCACGACGGCGCGTAACATCACGCTGATCGGCGGCGGCACGTTCCAGACCGACGCCGACCTCACGGTGAACGGCGTTATCTCCGACGTCATCCCCCAGGTCGGCGGCGCCCTCACCAAGACCGGCAACGGCACGCTGACCCTCACCGGCAGCAACACCTACAGCGGTGGCACGACCATCAACGCCGGCACGCTGCAGATCGGCAGCGGCGGCACCTCAGGCTCGATCATCGGTGATGTCGTCAACAACGGCAACCTGGCCTTCGACCGCTCCAACGATCTCAGCTACGGCGGCACGATCTCCGGCACCGGTGCGCTCACCAAGCTTGGTGCCGGCACGCTGACCCTCACCGGCAACAACACCTACAGCGGCGGCACAACCATCAACACCGGCACGCTGCAGATCGGCAACGGCGGCACCTCAGGCTCGATCATCGGCGATGTCGCCAACAACGGCGTGCTTGCCTTCAACCGCGCCAACAATCTCAGCTACGGCGGCACGATCTCCGGCACCGGTACGCTGACCAAGAGCGGGGCCGGCATCCTGACGCTGACCGGCGCCAATACTTATAGCGGCGCTACGACCGTCCAGGCCGGCACGCTGATGGTCAACGGCACGGTTGGCGGCGCCGTGATCGTCGCCGCCGGCGGCACGCTCGGCGGTTTCGGCGCGGTCGCCGGTGTCACGACCGTCGCGTCGGGTGGCACTCTGGTCGGTCGGCAAGGCGAGGTCCTCAATTTCGGCAGCGACCTCACCTTGTCCAGTGGATCCAACGTCAACGTCTCGCTCGGCAGGCCGGAGACCACCGGGCTGTTCAACGTGGCCGGCAATCTCACCCTTGATGGCCAGCTCAACGTCACCGATCTCGGTGGCTTCAGCGTGGGTGTCTACCGGCTGTTCGACTATGGCGGCAGCCTCACGGACAATGGCCTCGCGATCGGTACGGTTCCGCATGGCGTCGATCGGGACGATGTCACCGTGCAGACGGCGGTCGCCAATCAGGTCAATCTCATCAACGTCACTGGCGTCACCCTGCGCTTCTGGGATGGCGGCAATCCGGCCAATCACGACAACAACGTGGTCAATGGCGGCAATGGC
>WHTP01000181.1 GCA_009377695.1 Hyphomicrobiales bacterium
CTCCAGCTGCTCCGGCTTCATCTGGCCGTTGCCGGGAAACGCGTGTTCGGGATCGTCGGAGAACTTCTTCACCCAGTCGCGCAGTTGCGACGTGTGAACCCCAAGGTCTTCCGATGCCTGCGCATACGAGACGCCGCGATCTTTGATCAGGCGAACCGCCTCAAGCTTGAACTCCCGCGTAAACTTCCGTCGCTCCATGACCCACCTCCAGCTCCATCAAAACACCTAACTCGGTATCTTCGGAACCGGGTGCAGGCCAAGATGCTGAGTACGGACTGAGCGTCGCGCGGAAAATCATTGTCTAAAGCAGCCAATTTAAAGTCCGATTGCGTAACTAAGAAAACCTGTTTCAAGCGCGTGGTCATTTAGCTTCGTTTATGATGCAGTAGATTGCTTCCGCAGGGAATTTCCTGTGCAAAAAAACTAAAGAGCGCGCGACATGAAGTCGTTTCTATACGGCGCGATATTTTCGGCGGCATGCGTGATCGGTTCGGCGCATGCCCAAGGTTCGAAGCCGGCGCAGGACGATACCTTTGATATGCCCCCAGCCAATTGGCTGCTTGTCCAAACGGCTGACTCGGTGACTTTCGACGGAAATATTTTGACGCTTAAGGGTATCAGTCCGCAGGCCATCACCGATCGCCCGCAGCGCATGACCGGGAGCGTCGACACACAGTCATTTGTTGGCGATTGGGGCAAAGGCAACGACAGTTTACTGAAGGACCCGCCGAACGCGAGCCTGTCGAGCATTGTCGACGAGAAAGAGGTGATTTCGGTGGTGGAGCTGACCAACCCCAAGCTCAGCGGGGATTCCCTATCGTACGCCGCCAAGGTGCTGCAAGGCGCACCGCCGAAGGCCGGGGCCATATCGACCCTGTTCATCGATTGGTGGATGGGCCCGCGTGGCGGAATTTGCCGACACAATGCCTGGGGTGGCACTTACTGCGTGCCGAGCTATGGGCGTTACCCCAACCCGCGATACTACAATTGATGAACACGGAGTACCTCTATCGACAAAGGCTGCTCACTTGTGCACCTCAGGGGGCGACAAGTGTTTTCGCCAGGGGTTCGCTCCGCTGTTGAATTGCGGAAGGATCGTTGATGGCGCCGACAAGCCATTCTTCTCCGCCCAAGATAGAAGAATTGGAGCCGCGCTGGCGTTTGACGCGCCGAACGATCCTTCGAGGTCTCGCGTTCGTCGTCGCCGCGGTCGGTCTGCCGCGCTTTGGATCAGCCATCGCCCGCGCTATCGCGCCGCCCACGCTGCAGCCCATCGGCCCCCTAGAGTTCTTCACCGACGCAGAGTACGCATTTGTCGCGGCAGCTTCTGCCCGTTTCGTGCCCGCCAACGACACCGGGCCTGGTGCGCTTGAGGCAGACGCACCGCGCTATATTGACCGCAAGCTAGCCGCACCAGGCGGCGGTGCCGCAGCCTGGTACATGGACGGACCGTTTGAGCCCGGCATGCCGACCCAAGGCTGGCAGGTCGATCTCACCCCTGCCGCGCTTTATCGCCGGACCATCCCGCAGATGAACAACGCCGCCAAGAACCTGTACGGCGCGGATTTCAAAGATCTATCCGCGGCCAACCAGGACGCACTCCTGACAGCGATGCAAAAGAAGGAGCTCGATGCAGACAGCATCCACGCTTCGCTTTTCTTCGCCACGCTGCTCAATGACACGATCGAGGGCCTGATGTCCGACCCGCTCTATGGCGGCAATAAGGACTTTATCGGCTGGAAGATGATCGGCTTCCCGGGCGTGCGTTACAACTGGCTGCCGTGGCTCGACCACGAAGGCGAACCCATTGATCTGCCTATCGTCGGCATGTACGGCACGGCGGAGAGCTATGGGGCGAGAATGCGCAAGGGGACGGGCCCGTGAGGCACAAGCCGCCCGTCGATGCGGTGATCTGCGGCTTCGGTGCCACCGGCGTTCTCGTCGCCGAGGCGCTGACGCGCGCGGGGCTGAGCATCGTTGCACTGGAGCGCGGGCCGATGCTGAACACCGCGCCGGACTTCCAGCCCTCGGTGATGCAGGACGAGCTTCGCTTCCAGAACCGGCATGGGCTGATGGTGCAGCCGCGCCTCAGCACCCAGACCTTCCGCCACAATGCCTCAGAGACTGCGCTGCCGATCCGGCGAGTTGGCGCCTGGCAGATCGGTCTCGGCGTCGGCGGGTCAGCTGTGCATTGGGCCGGGCAGTGCTTTCGCTACTCGCCCAACGAGTTTCGTCTCCGCTCCCAGTTCGAGCACCAATATGGGCCGGGCATTTTTCCTCAGGACATGACGAGCCAGGACTGGGCCGTCACCTATGACGAGCTTGAGCCGTATTACGACCGCTTCGAGAAGCTGCTCGGCGTGTCCGGGCAGGCAGGCAATATCAAGGGGCGCCTGATCGAAGGCGGCAACCCGTTCGAGGGACCGCGCTCGGACGAGTACCCGAACCCACCGCTTGCGCGGGTCAAGGCGACGCGCATGTTCGACAAAGCTGCGCGCGAAATGGGACTCAGTCCGTATCCGTGCCCGGCGGCGCAGGCCTCGCGGCCTTACACCAATCCGCTCGGCGTGCGTATGGGACCTTGTACTTTTTGCGGCTTCTGTTCGGGCTATGGCTGCGGCAACTATTCCAAGTCCTCACCACAGACCTCGGTCCTGCCCGTAGTTCTGCAGCGCTCGGGGCTTGAGCTCCGCACCCTGTCGGTCGCAACCCACATCCTGATGTCAGGCAAGGGTAAGGACCGCCGCGCCAAGGGCGTTGTCTATGTCGACGCGCAGAATGAGGAGTGGGTGCAGCCCGCCGAGATGGTGTTCGTGTGCGCGTTCACCATGGACAACGTGCACCTGCTTCTTGTCTCAAGTGCCGGCACGGCCTACGATCCAGTGAGCGGCACAGGGCAGATCGGACGCAACTACGCCTTCCAGATCTGGGGTTATGCGAACTTCCTCTTCAAGGAGCGCTTCAACCCGTTTATAGGCGCGGGCGCCCTGGGGCAGATCGTCGACAATTACGATTGCGATAACTTCGATCATGCAGGCCCGCTCGTCACCGGCAAGCCGTTTGTCGGCGGCGGCTATGTCGCGCTTTTCCAATACGGCACCCCGCCGATCGCTGGATCGTCGTTCGGCTCCGGCGAGACGGCGGTCTGGGGCGCTGAGCTGAAGCGCAAGATCCGCGAGGAATACCACCACGTGCAGCAGGTCCAATCCATGGGTGCCAACCAGTCCTATCGCGACGTGTTCCTCGACCTCGACCCGACCTACAAGGACTCGTTTGGGCGCCCACTCTTGCGCGTCACCTACGACATCAAGCCCAATGACCACCGCATGTCGAACTTCCTGGTCGATCGCTGCGTCGAGATCGGCCGCGCCATGGGGGGCACCCTGCTTGATCGCAATTCCCGCAAAGGGCCCTTCGACGTCACCGTGTTCCAGACCACGCATAATTGCGGGGGCACCATCCAGTCGGCCACGCCCGACAAGGGCGCGGTCAACAAGTTTGGTCAGATGTGGGAGGTGCCCAATATCTTCGTCTATGGCGCGTCGCAGTTCCCGCAGAACGCAGGGCGGAATCCCACCGACACGGTGGGGGCAACCACGCTGTTTGGTCTCGATGAGGTGACGCGGCGTTACCTGCCGTCTCCAGCCCCTCTCGTGGACGCATGAGCGCGGCGAGGCGATACTCCTTGCTTCTGGGGCTCGCCGCCAGTCTTGCAGCGGCGCTTTTGCTTCTGCCGGACAGGAGCAAATCGGACACCATCGACACGGCACAGATCGAGCGCGGCCGGTACATCGCCAGGCTCGGCGATTGCCGGTCCTGCCACACGGCGCAAGGCGGCGCGCTGCTCGCCGGCGGCTTGGGAATTGTCACGCCGTTCGGCATCATCTACTCGGCGAACATCACGCCCGACGTTGCGACCGGGATCGGCTCGTGGACCAAGGACGATTTCTGGAACGCTATGCATTCGGGCATTCGCAAGGACGGTGCGCATCTGTACCCGGCGATGCCCTATCCATGGTTCACCAAGATGCCGCGCACGGACGTGGACGCCCTCAAGACCTATCTCGATACGATCCCGCCGGCGCGCTACACGCCGCCCGAGAACGATTTGTGGCTGCCGCTGCGAGCGCGGGTGTCCGTTGCAGGGTGGAACCTTCTGTTCTTCGACAAGGGCGTCTTCAAAACCGACCCTGCCAAGTCTGCCGAATGGAATCGCGGAGCCTATATCGTCGAGGGTCCCGGGCATTGTGGCGCTTGCCATACGCCTGCCAACCTGCTCGGCGGTCCTGAACGCGACAGGCTCTACGAAGGCCAATCGATCCAGAATTGGTGGGCGCCTAACCTCACTGGTCGCAGTGCCTATGGCGTCGCGACCTGGTCCAAAGAAGACGTCGTCGACTACCTGAAGGACGGCCGCAACGATCACGCTGTCGCGTCTGGCCCTATGGCCTTGGCAATCCAGAACTCGACGCAGCACATGACCGATGCCGACCGCGCCGCTATTGCCGCCTACCTCAAGGATCCGCCCGTCGGGACTCGTGAAGAGGGCGACAGCCCACGTGTGAGCGAGGCCGGAATCGACAGCATGGGCGGTAAGGCCATCTTCCGCGACAACTGCTCGGCCTGTCATGGAGCGGATGGTGAAGGTGTACCCCGCCTGATCGCCGACCTTCGCAAGTCAGGTGTGGTCAATGCGCCCGACCCGGTGGGTGTTCTGCACGCTATCCTCGCCGGCGCCCAAGGCAACGTCACCCATGGCGCGCCGCAGCGCCCAACCATGCCGCCTTTCGCCTGGAAGTTCGACGACCGCCAGATTGCCGCGGTCGCCGCCTATGTTCGCCAGAATTTCGGTAATCATGCGCCGTCGGTGTCGGACAGTGAGGTAGCGGACCTCCGCGAAACGCTCGGACTGGAGTAATTGCTCTTCAGGAGGTGCGAACGCCGGCCACCTGAAGCCTGGCCTGCCAATCCTGGGGCCACGTCCCGCGCAAGCGGGGACCCAGACCTTGAGCGAGATTCTGGATTCCCGCTTTCGCGGGAATAAGCGGAGGATAGAGCTCGCCAGGGCGGGAAGTCGCTTTAGCCGTGCGATGACAATGACCGACACGAAGAAGACGTCCGCGTCACCTACCGGCGCCGCATCAGGAGGCGGCCAGATCGGCATGGCCGCAGCCGTATCGATCGGCATTGGCGGCATGGTCGGCGCCGGCATCTTCTCGATCCTCGGCGTGGTGGCGCAGGCGGCCGGCAGTGCGATGTGGCTCGCCTTCGCGATCGGCGGCGTAGTCGCGCTGTTCTCGACCTATTCCTACGCCAAGCTCGGCGCGACCTTTCCGTCCGCCGGCGGCGCGGTGCACTTCCTGGTCAAGAGCTTTGGCGACGGGGTCCTTGCCGGCGGGCTCAACCTGTTCATGTGGGCGGGCTACATCATCTCGCTCGCGCTCTACGCCACCGCCTTCGGCAGTTACGCCGCGACCTTCATCACCACGACGCCCTCGCCGATGCTGGTCAAGTCGTTGGCGCTCGCCGCAGTGCTGCTGCTGACGGTGGTCAACGCCTTCGGCGCGCGTTCGATGGGCCGCTGGGAAACAGTCATCGTCGCGATAAAGGTTGCGATCCTGGTGCTGTTCGCCGCCGCCGGGCTTTGGTTCATGAAGCCCGGCAATCTCTCGCCCGCGCTGTGGCCGGAGGCGACGGCGATCCTGTTCGGTGCCGGCGTCCTCTTCATCGGCTACGAGGGCTTCGGCCTCGTCACCAATGCCGCGCGCGACATGCGCGATCCGCGGACGATGCTGCCGCGCGCGCTCTATACGAGCGTGATCCTTGTCATCACCATCTATCTCGCGGTCTCGATCACCGTCAGCGGCAACCTCACCAATGCGCAGATCGAGCAGGCGCGGGGCTATGCGCTGGCGGAAGCTGCGAAGCCGTTCCTCGGCGAATTCGGCTTCCGCCTGATCGCCATCGCCGCGCTGTTCTCGACTGCGTCGGCGATCAATGCCACGCTCTTCGGCTCCGCCAATGTCTGCTACATGATCGCGCGCGACGGCGAGCTGCCGGAGCGGCTCTCCGGCAGCGCGTGGAAAGATGCGACCGGCGCGCTTCTGCTCACCGCCGCCCTGGTCGTGCTGGTGACGCTCGGCTTCGACCTTTCCGGCATCGCCATGATGGGGAGCGCGGCGTTCCTCCTGGTCTATGCCGCGGTGAACGCGGGCCATCTGCGCGTGCTTAAGGAGACCGGCGCGAATGCGATCATTGTCTGGCTCTCGTTTATCACCTGCCTTGCGATGTTCGTTGCGCTTGGCATCTACACGTGGAGACAACAGCCCGCCGCGATGGTCGCGCTGGTCATCATCGCGGCGGCGTCATTTGCCGCGGAGTGGGCTTACCGCCGCTGGACCGGACGGACGATCAAATCGCCACCGTGAGCGGGATCGAACGACGTGACAATTGATTGTTTTGCGGATCATCAAAGCGCCGGCCGCAACTAGTGTGGCGGTTCAGAAGTCCGCATCATTCTCGCGGCGAGTCCAACATGCGGACTTTTGAACCAAAGCCACACTAGATTCAAAGAGTTGCTAGCTAGGCACCCTCAATTCAATCGATGCCGAAGCGGTATTCCGTCGTGCTTGCAAAGCGCTGGCCTGGACGCAAGACCGTGCATGGAAAGACCGGCTGGTTCGGCGAATCCGGAAAGTGTTGCGTTTCAAGGCAAAAACCCGTGTGGCGACGATAAACCTCACCGGTCGGCCCGTGCAGCGTTCCATCAAGATGGTTGCCACTGTAAAATTGAAGTCCTGGCTCGGTGGTGTGCGCTTCGAGAACACGTCCGCTGCGCGGATCGCGCGCGCGGGCGGTGAGCCGTAGCTCGCCCCTCGGGGACGGGCGGAGTACGAAATTGTGATCGTACCCAAGGGCGGTCTCGAGCTGCTCATCCCGCTGGCCGATGCGGCCGCCGATCGGGTGCGGCTCCCGGAAATCGAAGGGCGTGTCTGCGACGTCTCGGGTCTGTCCGGTCGGGATAAGCTGGTTGTCGACCGGCGTGAACCGATCAGCGACGATCATCAGTTCGTGCTCGAGTATGTCGGCACTCGCTGGACCGCCTAAGTTGAAATACGCGTGGTTAGTGAAATTGACGACGGTTGGGCGGTCAGTTTCGGCCTGATAGCCGATGCGTAATGTATTCCCCCCGGACACGACATAGGTCACCTCAAGGACCACCGCGCCTGGGAAGCCCTGGTCTCCGTCTGGACTGGAGTGGCGAAGAGTGAGGCGCGGTTCTGGGTCATCCGCCCGATCAACGACGCGCCAAATCGCCTTGTTGAAGCCTATTCGTCCACCATGGAGGCAGTTATCACCGTCGTTCTTGGACAAGTGATACTCGTTTCCGTCAAGGACGAACGACGCGCCGCCAACCCGATTGGCAAAGCGGCCGATCAGCGCGCCCAAGTAGCTGTCTTGCGCAAGGTATGCCGCGAGCGACGGGAGCGCGAGGACGACGTTATCGCGAACGCCCTTGCGGTCCGGTATTTCGATCCCGACGATCGTCCCGCCATAGTCTAGTGTCCTGATTCCGAAGTTCGTACCGTTTCGCAGCGGCCTCCAATACGAACTTCGGAATCGAAGGACACTAGCAACTCTTTGAAGCTAGTGTGGCTTTGGTTCAGAAGTCCGCATGTCGGACTCAGAATGATGCGGACTTCTGAACCGCCACACGAGTATGAGATCACGGCGATCCGGCGAAGGGCAGTGAATGACAAATCCTGAAACTCCGAAGATCTCCTATTGGCATTTGTGGACCGACAATGAGGGCGTCACGCACCAGACGCGCTGCGAGCTGACCAACTTTGAATGGCAAAGCATGGGCGGCAA
>WHTP01000124.1 GCA_009377695.1 Hyphomicrobiales bacterium
GCACATGCTGAAGAGCTCCTCATCTAGGATCCCCCCGACCCCCGCATTGTCCCAAGCAAAGATGGTGCCAGTGTGATCAATCTTCCGCAGCATTGTTGGGTTCGCCATGGTGGCGTTCTGAAGCGCGTTCGTGCCCCTGCTCAACGGCCATGGGCGCCTGAACCGGCTGCAGGGACCTCCGTCCAGGCTTGACCAGGCTCCATTCGCCTGCAATCGGAGAGGACTCGGAGGGGAGAACGCCAATGCCCGCCTACGATTCGAACAACATTTTCGCCAAGATGCTGCGCGGCGAGATCCCATGCCACAAGGTCTATGAGGACGACAAATCGCTCGCCTTCCTCGACATCATGCCGCGCGCCCCCGGTCATACACTGATCATCCCCAAGGCCCCCGCGCGCAACATCCTCGATGTCGCGCCCGACGACCTCGCGCATGTGATGAAGGTCGCCCAACGGATTGCAAAGGTCAGCGTCGATGTCTTCGGCGCCGACGGAGTCACGCTGCAACAGTTCAGTGAGCCCGCCGGCGGACAGGTGGTGTTCCACCTCCACGTCCATGTCATTCCGCGCAAAGACGGCATCGCACTGAAGCCGCCGGCCAGCATCAAGGAGGCGCCGGACGTGCTCAAGGACCAAGCCGCGAAACTCGCCGCCGCGTTGGCCTAGCGTCGGGACGACCCCGTGAACCGCAAAGACCGTCGCGCCGCGCGCAGCAATCGGGGCAAGGGCGGCCCGGTAGTGCAAGGCATCGGACCCGGTGCAATGAGCGCGAACCTCTTCGCGTCGGCGATCGAGCGCTTCAACACCGGACGATTCGATGACGCGGAGCGCCTGTGCCGGGACGTGCTCATGTTCAACAAGGGCCATTTCGATGCCCTGCACATGCTCGGCCTCATCGCCGCCCGCTACGGCAATCTCGACGCGGCGGTGGAACTCTATGGCCGTGCGCTGGCGGTGAACGGGGGCAGCGCCGAATGCCATTTCAACCTTGGCCAGGTGCTGCGTGCGCAGGGCCGCAACCTCGACGGGATGACACACCTCGGCGAAGCGACTGCGCTCAAGCGCGACTATGTCGCGGCGCACGTGGCGCTTGCCGACATGCTGGTCGCACAAAACGATCTTGAAGGCGCGCGATCGCGTTACGAGCAGGCTCTGGCGATCGACCCGCGGCTGGTCGATGCGCGTCATGACCTCGCCAACATCCTGCGTCAGCTCGGCCATTTCGACGAAGCGGCCGCGCAATTCCGACAGGTCGTGGCCACGCGGCCGGACTATGCCGAAGCCATCAGCAATCTCGGTGTCGTTCTGTCGGCGCAGGGCCGCTTTGCCGATGCCGCCGAGCAGTATCAGCGCGCGATCGCCATCAAACCGGAGCTCGTCGACGTCTATCGCAATCTCGCCCGCGCCCTGCTGGCCGATGGCCGCGCGGACGAGGCGGTGATGGCGGTCGTGCGAGGGCTTGCGATTCGAGAGACCGACGAAGCCAAGGCGACCTTCGTTCAGTGCGCTCAGTCGGCGATGAACATTTCTCCCGACGAGAGATTCCGCGACCTCGTTGCCCGTGCGCTGACGGAAGGTTGGGGTCGCTCGGCCGAACTGTCGCCGCTGGCAGCATTCCTATTTACGACAAGCCCAACGGGCAGCGCGGCGCTGGAGCGTGTGCTGGCTGCACCCGGCGGGCCTGCAACAGACAGCAACGCCCTGCTCGCGGAATTAGCCGACGATCACTTGCTGTGTGCGTTGCTCGAATCCGCACCGGTTCGCAGTGTCGCTCTTGAGCGATTCCTGACGACACTACGGTCCGCCTTGCTCCAGTTCGCCACCCGGACCGAACCAACTGCTGCTCCCGACGAGCACACGCTTGCTTTCGCCTGTACCCTTGCGCGGCAGTGCTTCATCAACGAATACGTCTTTGCTGAAACGGATACGGACGTCGCGCAGATCGCAGCCTTGCGCGACCGGATCAATCTCGCGGTTACCGCCGGCGCGCCCATGCCACCGATCTGGCTCGCCGCGCTCGGCTGTTTCGCTCCGCTGCATTCATTGGCGTCGGTGGCATCCTTGAGGCAGCGTCTGTGGCTGGAACCATTGACCACCCTGTTCATCCAACAGGTGCAGGAGCCGGCGATCGAGCGCGAGATCGCGGCCGCGATCCCGGCGCTGACAGCCATCGACGACGCGACATCGATCAAGGTCCGCAATCAATACGAGGAGATGCCCTACCCTCGCTGGGTCAAGACTGCTTCGCTCGGCCAGCCGACGTCGATCGACTGGTTCCTGCGCAGCCAGTTCCCGAATGCACCCATCCTGCCGGTTCAGCGTGCCGAGGGTCTCGACGTGCTGATCGCCGGCTGCGGCACCGGCCAACATGCCATCGAAACCGCGCAACGCTTCGCGGGCGCGCGCGTTCTTGCGCTTGATCTCAGCCGGGCGAGCCTCGCCTATGCGGCGCGCAAATCCCGCGATGCAGGCCGGCGCAACATCGAATACATGCAGGCCGATATCCTCAATCTCGGCTCGCTCAATGCGGATTTCGACGTCATCGAGTCGAGCGGCGTGCTGCACCATCTCCGCGATCCACAGCAGGGCTGGCGGGTGCTCCTCTCGCTGCTGCGGCCCGGCGGCGTGATGCATATCGGCCTCTACAGCGCGGCGGCGCGATCCGACATCCGCGCGGCGCGCGCGCTCATCATCGAGCGCGGATACCAAGACACCGCCGCCGACATCCGTCGTTGCCGCCAGGAGCTGTTGTCGTTCGCGGATGGGACGCCGTTCAAGAACGTCACGCGCTACAGCGATTTCTTCACCACCGGCGAATGCCGCGATTTGCTCTTCCATGTCCAGGAACGTCAGTTCACGATCCCGGAGATCAAGAGCTTCCTCGCGGAGAACGGCCTAGCTTTCCTCGGCTTCACCGGCGCAGTGACGCAGGCCTATCGCGGCCGCTTCCCGGAAGACCAGGCGATGACCGACCTCGATTGCTGGCAAGCGTTCGAGGCTGAAAATCCGATGGCCTTCGTCAACATGTATCAGTTCTGGGTGCAGAAGGGCTGACGCGCTTGCGAGCTCTTAGCGCGTCAGCCAGAAGCCGCCAGCCATCAGCACTGTCTCACCCACGACCAGCCCGGCAAAGACCGAGCGCCGCACCAACAGGAACGCCACGAAACCGCATGAGATCGCCATCAGGCGGACGGACAATGGGATGGCAGCGAGCGATCCCGGCGGGAAGAATGCGATCTTCGCAATGACCCCGGCGAGGACGGCGGTCGCGACCGCGCGGACCCACACCAGCAGCTCGGATTCCTCGTCGATGCCGCGACCAACCAGGACGCCGAGCAGCCGCCACACGTCGCTTGGCAAGAAGCCAACCATCACCAGCACAAGATAGCCCCACAGGCCCTCGTATCCGCTCATTGCCGCGCTCCGCGCAGCCGATGGATGCCGTAAGCAACCGTGCCGGCGATGAGGCCAGTCCACAACAGGTCCAGGCCGACACCGGCATAGACCAGCAACGGACAGATCATCAACCCGAGCGCCAGCGCCAGCCGGTCGGCGAGCGCACGCGCGTTGCGGGCGGTCGAGACCAGGAACGACATCGGCGTGAGGAACAGCATCGCCGCCGTCAGCAGCGGTGGCAGCGAGGCCGTCGCGTAGTATCCGATGACGCAGCCGATATGTGCTGAAAGCATGAAGCCGATACCGAGCCCGTTGCTGTACGCCACCCTCCGTTCGCGCGGCACCGACGGCAGCAGGCGAAACGACTCGACCCACATGCTCGCCGCCGTGAAATGCGCGGGCATCAACAGATCGCGGGTGCGCGTTTTTGGGCCCCGTATCAGCGGCAAGAGCGCCACTACCATCGGCATGAAGCGGACGCCGCTCAGACCCACTGCCAGCGCCGTCTCGAAGGCTGTCGCACCGGTTCCGAGCGCCGAGATCATGATGACCTGCGCCGGACCCGCCCAGACCAAAACGGTCGAAGCCATCACCCAGCTCAGACTGAAGCCATAATCATGAGCGAGCGCGCCGATGCCGATATAGGTGCCGATCAGCACCATCACGAACACCGACAGGAACGCCGCCCGCAGCCCCGCGAAGAAAGCGGACAAGGGCGATGGCAATGGTATGTCGGGAGCTGCGTCGGACGACATGTCCGACCTGTTCCACAGGGCGCAACGGGGCGCAATCAGCCTGCCTGCAATCGACGCATGCAGGCCCGCGAAAGCAGAAGGCCGGACTTTCATCCGGCCTTCTGGATCGCTTTAGACCTTCACCAGCGGAACCTTCGGTACCGAGCCCCGCCGCGGTGAATCGCCGCCACCGCCGCCCTTCGGACCTGACGGCTTGTTGCGGCGAGCCGACGGCGGCCGCCGTTTCGGTTTGGCGCGCGGCACTGGAATCTTCTCCGGCTTCGGCGTCACCGGACCGTCGAGGTACTCGAAGCCAAGCTTATCCCTGCCGGCCTCGTCCTTGGTCACGATCACGCGCACGTGGCCGCCGTTCCTGAGCTTGCCGAACAGCACCTCGTCGGCGAGCGGCTTCTTGATCGTCTCCTGGATCAGCCGCGACATCGGTCGGGCGCCCATCAGTTCGTCATAGCCGTTGATCGTCAGCCATTTCGCGGCTTCTTCACTCAGTTCGATGGTGACGTTGCGGTCGCCGAGCTGTGCCTCGAGTTGGAGCACGAACTTTTCGACGACCTTGGCAATGACTTCCTCGCTCAGGTGTCCGAAGGCGATGGTCGCGTCGAGGCGGTTGCGGAACTCCGGCGCAAACAGCCGGTTGATCGCCTCGGTGTCGTCGCCCTCGCGCTTGTTGCGGGTGAAGCCATAAGCCTGCTTCGCCAGATCCATGGCGCCCGCATTCGTGGTCATGATCAAGATCACGTTGCGGAAATCGACCTGCTTGCCGTTGTGATCGGTTAGCTTGCCGTGGTCCATGATCTGCAGCAGCACGTTGAACAGATCAGGGTGCGCCTTCTCGATTTCGTCGAGCAGCAGCACGCAATGCGGATGCTGATCGACGCCGTCGGTGAGCAGACCGCCCTGGTCAAATCCGACATAGCCGGGTGGCGCGCCGATCAGCCGCGAGACCGTGTGGCGCTCCATATATTCGGACATGTCGAAGCGGATCAGCTCGACACCGAGCGCGTTCGAAAGCTGCTTCGCCACCTCGGTCTTGCCGACGCCGGTCGGGCCCGAGAACAGGTAGCTGCCGATCGGCTTCTCCGGCTCGCGCAGGCCCGCGCGGGCAAGCTTGATCGACGCCGAGAGCGCGTCGATCGCCTTGTCCTGGCCGTAGACCACGGTCTTGAGGGTGTGCTCGAGATGCTGGAGCACCGCGGCATCGTCCTTCGACACGGTCTTTGGAGGTATCCGCGCCATCGTCGCGATCGTCGATTCGATCTCCTTGATGCCGATCGTCTTTTTACGCCGGCTTTCCGGCAGCAGCATCTGCGCCGCACCCGACTCGTCGATCACGTCGATCGCCTTATCGGGCAGCTTGCGGTCATGAATGTAGCGTGCGGAGAGTTCCACTGCCGCCTTGATCGCATCGCTTGTGTATTTCAGCTTGTGGTAGTCCTCGAAATAGGGCTTGAGGCCCCTGAGGATCTCGATCGCATCCGGCACCGACGGCTCGTTGACGTCAATCTTCTGGAAGCGGCGCACCAGCGCGCGATCCTTCTCGAAGTACTGCCGGTACTCCTTGTAGGTGGTCGAGCCGACGCAACGCAGCGTTCCCGACGCCAAGGCCGGTTTGAGCAGGTTCGAGGCGTCCATCGCACCGCCCGAGGTCGCACCCGCGCCGATCACGGTGTGAATCTCGTCGATGAACATGATCGCGCCGGGATAGCTCTCGAGTTCCTTGATCACCTGCTTGAGGCGTTCCTCGAAGTCGCCCCGATAGCGCGTGCCGGCAAGCAAGGTGCCCATGTCGAGGGAGAATACCGTCGCGCCCTTGAGCACGTCCGGAACCTCGCCGTGCACAATGCGCCGCGCGAGCCCCTCCGCGATTGCGGTCTTGCCGACGCCGGCATCGCCAACAAACAACGGATTGTTCTTCTGCCGGCGGCACAAGACCTGGATGGTCCGGCTGATCTCGGCGTCACGGCCGATCAACGGATCAATCTTGCCCTCCCGCGCCTTGCGATTGAGGTTGATGCAATAGGCCTCGAGCGCGTCGCCCTTCTTCTTGGGCTCGTCGCCGCCCTTGGCGTCGGCCTCGTCCTCGACGCCGCGCACCGGGCGCGACTCCGACATGCCCGGGCGCTTGGCGATCCCGTGGCTGATGTAATTGACCGCGTCGTAGCGGGTCATGTCCTGCTCTTGCAGAAAGTAGGCGGCATGGCTTTCGCGCTCCGCAAAGATCGCGACCAGCACATTGGCGCCCGTCACCTCCTCCCGGCCGGAGGATTGCACGTGGATGACCGCGCGCTGGATGACGCGCTGGAACCCGGCGGTGGGCTTGGAATCCTCGTTACCGTCGCTGACCAGGTTCTCCAGCTCGGATTCCAGGTACGACGTGAGGCTGCGGCGTAGCTTGTCCAGATCGACATTGCAGGCCCGCATCACCGCCGCTGCGTCCTGATCGTCGATCAGGGCGAGCAAAAGGTGCTCAAGCGTCGCATATTCGTGGTGCCGCTCATTGGCGAGCGCCAAGGCGCGGTGGAGCGATTGTTCTAGGCTGCGTGAAAAAGTTGGCATCTGCGTTTTCTCTGACCTGTTCTCATATAGGCCGGCTCTACTTTTTTTCCATAACGCACTGGAGAGGATGCTGGTGTTTGCGGGCGAAGTCCATCACCTGTGTCACTTTGGTCTCAGCCACTTCATACGTGAAAACGCCGCATTCGCCGATGCCATGCTCGTGCACATGCATCATGATTCTATAGGCGCTTTCGTGATCCTTGTTAAAGAAGCGTTCTAAAACATGGACCACGAACTCCATCGGCGTGTAGTCGTCATTGAGGATCAGCACCCGGTAGAGGTTCGGCCGCTTGGTTTGCGGCTTTGTCTTGGTAATGACGGCGGTACCCGGTGCCCCGGGATTGCCCGCGCGCTTATTATCGTCGTTCGCCAATCGCGGCTGCGGCGGAAGCTCGAACCTGGCGGCGAACATGGGAAGCATGGTTCTCGGGTTCATGGCGGCTAGCGTATCGGACTCAACGAGGAAACCCAGGGACAGCCGCAGGTTCCTCCTTATAATAAAGATCGGGCGGCAAAGGTGCCAGACCGGCATAGCGCACGCGAATCATTGGAGATTCTGCCTCAACAATGCCCGGTTTGCAGACTGCTTTTCGATGCCTACCCTCAGCTAATGAGCTATTGCTCAGATAGGCACCATTCGCGGCAAATTCAGGCGCAATTTTGTGGGATTTTTGTCACAATATTCAACGCGGTAGTCGCTCCCCCAACCCTGCGGCTGTCGAAAAAGACGCAACAAAGACTCTCTCAGCCTGCAGGGCCCATCTTCAACGCGCTGTTCCACCGGAACGAAACGTCCAACGTCCAAACGTCCAAGTGACGCAACAGTCTCCCTCAGGCAGCTTTTGCCCCATGACCAATGTGCAACAGGCGCAGGATGCGCGGCAGGCCGGCGAAGTAGCACACAGCACGCGGGGGGCTGTCGGACCATATCGTGGCTAACGCAAGATTGCTTGCTGGCTCGCCGGCTCCGGGACGCAGTTCATCGGCTGTGAAGGCTGTCCGCAAGGCGGCGCAAGCCGGCGCAATTCTTGTAAGACTTTAACGAGTTCCAGCAGCCGACTTAATGGCACATTCAGAGTCCGTATTTACAATTTGTCACCAACAGCGGCAATTGGTGACACCTAATGCTTATCCGTATTTTTTCTAGGCGCTTGCGCGGCTGCCTTGCGGCTTTCCGCCGTTCCGAGCGCGGCAACGTCATGGTGACGTTCGCCCTGACGCTCATACCGATGCTGGGACTTGTCGGCGCGGCCGTCGACTATAGCCGCGGAAATTCCGCCAAAGTCGCGATGCAGGCCGCCAACGACTCGACCGCTTTGATGTTGTCGAAGGAAGCGCAGAAGCTCGGAAACGGCGATGATCTCAAAGAGAAGGCCGTCAAGGTCTTTACTGCGTTGTTTCACAGGCCCGAGGTGACCGACCTCATCGTTACGCCGAACTTCGTCGACGACGGCACGGGGAGTTTCAGGCTCACGGTCGTGGTGACCGGCAAGGTTCCTACCACGTTCACCAAGATCCTCGGCAAGGAGAACATGGACCTTGGCGCGTCGTCCGAGGTGGTCTGGGGCGTCAAGAAGCTCGAGCTGGCCATGGCGCTCGACGTGACCGGATCGATGTCGTCGAATAACAAGATGGTCGAACTCAAGAAGGCTGCGAAGAGCTTGCTGACAACGCTCAAAGGCGCCGCAAAGAAAGACGGCGACGTCAAGGTCGCGATCGTTCCATTTGCAGTCCATGTCAATGTCGGGACCTCGAATGTCAACGCGAGTTGGCTCGACTGGAGCGCATGGATGGCGAAAGGGGACGACACTCAGGAGATCCCAGATGGTCCAGCCATCATGGCAACTCGGCTACAGAACACGAAGAACAAGAACGCCTGGGACCGGGCGGGTCCCGGAACCCGCTGCCCATTCACAACCAACAACTACGGCTTCGGATGCACAGATGGGCCCGCCAGCAAGTCCAATGATTCGACAAAGCCATCGGACTGGACAATACCGACGAGCGACCCGAATAATGGATTGATCTGCCCGAGCCGAGACAACGGCGGCGAGAGCACGGCGGCAACCGGCGTGCTGACCAATAGCTACCATAACGGGTGTTACAGGAGCGACGTGAAGCCCGACTCAGACTGGCATCCAGTCACAACGGGCTCGGGTGCGAGCTGCGGCAACCTGCCGTCCAGTAAGTGCCAATGCACCGGCAACAACAACAACAAAGTTTGCGCGATGACGCCCCAATCAGATTGGGAGCCGCTCGCGATGGGATCAAGTGCGAGCTGCGGCAATCTATCGTCCACTGTTTGTCAGTGCTTTGGCAGCGGCAGCAGCAAGGTCTGCAAGCAGAAAACATACACGCATGTTTGGCGTCCTCGCCCGAAGACCGCGTGGGACGGCTGCGTGCGCGACCGCAATCAAGATTACGACAGTCAGAACACGGCGCCGACTTTCGCGTGGACCAACACTCCGAGAATGAACATCAACAATGAGGAGGAGGGTTACCAGACGGCTACGGCACCTAGTACGGCGGACGCTTTTCAACCATTCCAACACTACACTTGTCCTGCCGCGCTCCTGCCGTTGACGTCCAACTGGACAGACCTCGAGAATAAGGTCGATGAATTGCAGCCGAACGGCAACACCAATGTCACGATTGGGCTGGCCTGGGCCTTCCATGCGATCACCGCATCGGCACCGCTCAACGCCAGCGCACCCACGGCGGATCTCGACAAAGTCATCATCCTGTTGACTGATGGCGATAACACCCAAAACCGATGGTCGACGAGCTCATCGGCTATCGATGAAAGAACGAAGAAGGCCTGCGCCAACGTCAAGGCTGCCGGCATCAAGCTCTATACAATCCGCGTCATCAACGGGAATGGATCGCTGCTGCAGGCATGCGCTACCCGCCCCGATATGTACTACAACGTCCAGAACGCGTCCGAACTCAACGGCGTGTTCACTACGATCGCCCAAGAGCTCGCGAACCTTCGCATCGCCAAGTAGATGGCGGGCGTAGACGGCAGGCACGCTCAAAAGAGGCCCGGTCTCACGACTGGGCCTTTTTTGTTCGACTTGCCTGTCTTGCAACCGACATGCCGGCCGATCACACTTAGCCCGCTAACCAGCCAAGTGCTGATCTTCTCATGCGTTCCGAAGCCGCCTGCCGGCTGGCCGCGTCGACGGTCGTCGCCATCCTGATCGCCTGCTGCCTCAGCACCCGCGCCGAGGCGGCCGGCGGCGCCTACGCCGTTGACGACGCACAGATCACCCTGCTGAACACGTGTCAGGTGGAATCCTGGGCGGCGGTGGCTGACAACAAGGATCTCGTCTTTGCGTCCGCGCCGGCCTGCTCCGTCGAGACCATCATTCCCGTCGAACTGAAGGCTGAGGTTCAGCGCGTCCGCGTCGACCGTTTCTGGGCTTCGACGATCAGCCTGCAAGCGAAGACAAATATTGTGCCGGTCGAAGTGGGCAAGGTTGGGTTGGCTACTTCATGGTCGACGACATTCGATATGACGGCGACCAATGTAGCCGCCACGTTCCTGAACGTGCCCCTCACCTATGGCCGCCAGCGAGCAACTGCGCTTCCACGTCAATGCGGGCTGCCTCCATAGCCCCGCCACTGCAGGATCGTGGGCCACATGGGGTTTTGGTTTCGAATGGGAGTTCGTTCGGCGGATGATATTGTTGGCTGAAGCCTTCGGCTTCATTGGCCCGCGCCTGCCGGACCAACCGGCGCTCACGGAGCCGCGCACGCAGGTGGGGCTGCGCTCCACGCCGATCGAGTCCGTCGACATCGATGTGATCTACGGCCGCAATGTCACAGGGATCCAAACTCATTGGATCACTGTCGGACTGACGGCGCGGTTCGGCAAGACTGACACGCTCGGAGCAACGATCAAACGCAAAGCCCGGCCTCACGGCCGGGCTTTCAGCCCGGGTCTCGGCGAGCCGCTTACTTCGCGGTCGCCTTCGTCCACTGGCTCTCGAACGGCTTGTAGAGCTCCTGCGCCAGATTGGCATAGAGCTGACTGGCCTTCGCCGACCGCGCGACGAAACCTTCGTATGCGGTCTTGAGATAATCCGCCTGCACTTCCATCACCTTGTCGAGCGACTTGGCGGCGGCGAGCTTCTCGGTTGCAGCGGTACCCTCTTCGAACGCCTTCTTGGCATAGTC
The DNA here is from genome assembly GCA_009377695.1 of Hyphomicrobiales bacterium. GTDB lineage: Bacteria > Pseudomonadota > Alphaproteobacteria > Rhizobiales > Xanthobacteraceae > VAZQ01. Next base: position 10,883 of record WHTP01000124.1, read on the forward strand.
GGCCGCTTCCACGGCGATCGCCTGAAAGCTCTTGGAGACCGCGCCGAACGACTTCATGGACGCGTCCATGTTGTCTTTGCCGAGCTTTTGCATGTCATCGAGGTTCTTGATCATTGAGGTCACCTTTCCGGGCCATCACCGGCCGCCTGTTAACACCTGCGACACCGACAACGGCGGTGTGAACCTTATATATTGCACTGCACAAAAATGTCAAGGCGCTCGCTGCACCGCAACAAGAACCCATTTTTCAGCATCTTTTCTTTAACGTTTTGGCAATTCCCCTCACCTAGCGTGGTCGACTGTGCCGTTGCGGTCGATCGCAGAGACCGCCGAGGGAAGGTCGACAGTCCCAGGAGAGCCTAGATTCGAGCCGAGAACCTCCTGAAATCTGCCGCTTTTGGCCCACTCCCTAGGTCCGCAATAGCGCGAAAGAAAAAGGGGTTCAGACGCCACGACGATGGCGTCGTCGGATACGGGACGGGGAATCAGTCAATGTTGCGTATGCGTATCGAAGCCCGTACCGGGCTTCGTTGGGGGTTGTTGAGCTTAGTCACAACGATTGCCCTGACAGCGATCACCACCGACCCGGCGGATGCACGAAGCCGCCGCGGCAAGCGAACCACCGCGGCGACGAGCTCGTATAGCCCGGCCTATGCCGCTATCGTGGTCGACGCCAACAGCGGCGCGGTCATGCATTCATCCAATGCGGACGCAATTCGCCATCCGGCATCGCTCGCCAAGATCATGACGCTCTACATGCTGTTCGAGCGTCTGGAATCCGGCAAGCTGTCGCTTGAGAGCCCGCTGCGCGTCTCCGAGCATGCGGCCGATCAGGTGCCGACCAAGCTCGGGCTGCGCGAGGGCAGCACGATTTCGGTCCAAGACGCGATCAAAGCGTTGATTACTCGCTCGGCCAATGACGTTGCCGTTGCTATCGCCGAGAACCTCGCCGGCTCCGAACAGGAGTTCGCCCGCCAGATGACGCGCAAGGCGCGCGCGCTTGGCATGAAGAAGACGGTCTACCGTAACGCTTCGGGCCTTCCGGACTCCGCGCAAGTGACCACGGCACGCGATCAAGCCACCCTCGGCCGCGCGATCCAGGAGCGTTTCCCAAGTTACTATCGCTATTTCTCGATCCGGAGCTTTACGTTCCGCGGCCGGCGCATCGGCAATCATAACCGCTTGCTCGGACGCGTTGATGGCGTCGACGGCATCAAGACCGGCTATATCCGCTCCTCCGGGTTCAATCTCGTCACCTCGGTGAAGCGCAAAGGCCGCTACGTCGTTGCCGTTGTGCTCGGCGGCGCCAGCGCGGGCGCCCGCGACTCGCGCATGCGCCAGCTCCTGGCGCAGCATGTCAACAAGGCCTCGACCCGCCGCACCGCTCCGATAATCGCAGAGGCTCCGGTGCGGGATGGGGCGCCGCAAGGGTTTGAGATGGCGAGCGCTGCCAGTGTGTCCGCGCGAATAGCAGCTTCAAACGGTGCAGTTCCGCGGGGCTTCGCTCCTGCCGCAGGCTCGGATGAGCCGATCCGGCCGGTTCCCGTTCGCACCGTGCCGGTGAAGCCCGCCCCCAAGAAGAATACCAAAGTCGCCTCGGCATCGACGCAATCGGAGGCGGAAGCGCCTGCTACGACGGCCCGAGCCGAAGCGCCGTCTGCACCAGTTCCGGCCCGCGCCGGTCTCCTCGGCGTGCTGCCGCCGACCCGCACCGCGTCGGTCAGCAACGTGCCAGCCGCAGCGCGACCAGAGCCGGTCAACGACACGGCGCCGCAGCGCGACGCTGCGCCGGCACCGGTCGTGCCGTCGTCGCGGCCGGCCACCGGCCCCGGTTGGATCATCCAGGTCGGCGCCTACCCGGACGCATCGGAAGCTCATCAGCGGTTGGCGACCGTCAAAAGCAAGGCGTCTCGCCTGCTCGCCTCGGCGAGCCCCTTCACCGAAACCGTGCAGAAGGGGGAAACCACCCTCTATCGGGCTCGTTTCGCCGGGCTCGAACGCGAGCAGGCGGAAGCCGCCTGCAAATACCTGAAGCGGAACGACGTCGATTGCCTGGCCATGAGAAACTAACGGTTTAGCAACAGGGTCAACGTAGAAAAGGAGACAGGGACCGTCGTGTGACGGGTATGAGTTCGGAGCAGTCAGTGATGTCGGCGCGTAAGAACGTCCTTGGCTTCATTCACGCGAGCCGCAAGGTACGTCGAGCCCCCCTGGTCGGGATGCAGTTTCTTCATGAGGGTTCGGTGGGCACGCCCGATGTCGTCGAGGCTCGCGCCCGCCTGCAGGCCCAGGATCTGATAAGCCTCCTCTTCCGTCATTTTGCCGGTATTCCAGTGCCCGGGCCCCGCCGTCGCACCACCCTGCGCGTTCTCGCGCCAAACGGGCTCCCGGCGATCAAGATAAGCCATCAATAGCGCTCGGCTCTCTTCATCGATTTTCGGCAGGAACGCGGTCAGCGTCGCGATGTCGAGCGCGTCGAGGCTTTGTCCGACATGCGGGCCGGCAAGAATGGTGCCGCGCATCGCGCCGGTATCGTGTTCGAGTTCCATCTCGACGAAAGCGGAACGCACGCGCGATACCTGCCCGGAGCTCTTCTGGGTCCGGGGGCCGAACCCGGGAACGCTCCAGGGTAGCCAGCCGAGCAGGCTCAATCCAAAAATCCCTAACGGGATCGCGATATCGATCCGACCGCGCACGCCAAAAAGGGCCGCGCCGGCAAGGGCGCCGACGCCACCGGTCGCCTTGAGCACGACCACCACATCACGCGGATTGGCCTTGCTGAAGCCGTGCAGCATCACCAGCACGACCGCCAGCACCACGACGCCGAAGATGAGCGCGCCCATCGCTATCTCATCTGCCCGATGAGCTTGATCGCACCGGCCTCGCGCCGCGCCGACAGGTCGGCGAGCGCGCGCATGCCGCCCGCCGCATAGGCGGCTGCCGCGCGCAGCAGTTCGCGCAGCTCGTTGGCGGCACCCGGGTCGAAGCGGCAATAGGCGCCCTTGGTCAACCGGGCGATCTCGCGGAATGCCTGTTCGGCGACGGCATCATAACCTTCCTGGAACATGAAGGCCGGAACACCGAGCAGGCCGAGTTCGCCGGCCGCCTGACACAGGTCGTCGAGCTTCTCCTCCATGGCGTCGCCGACGAACACCAGCGCCTGCACTTTTTTGCGCTCGGATTCCGCGCGGGCGTGCGCGAGCACCCGGCCGATCTGCGTGTGACCGCCGCGGCAGTCGATGCGCGTCATCAGCTCGGCAAGCCGCTCGGCCTGCGAGACCCAAGCGGATGCGCGGCATTCGGCCAGGCTGCGATAGTAGACCAATTGCACGTCAAGCCCGCCGATGGCGGCGGCTTCGCGGAACATGTCGGCCTGCAGCCTGCAGGCGGTGTCCCACATCGGCTGCCGGCTCATGGTCGCATCGAGCGCAAAGATCAGCCGGCCGCGCAGCCCCGCGCCGGTGGCCGGGCCGAGGCTTTTCACCTTGGACAGGAACGCGCCGATCTCACTCCGCGGCGACGTCGTCGCGGGCTCGCCGCCCCGGCTAGCGGGCTTGCCGCTCTGGCGTGCGGGCGTGACGTCGCGAGGTTTATCGGCCATCGAAGCAAGCGCTCTGGAGCGGCGATTCCGTCCGGCCATAAAGTGGGCATATCCGGCGATCCGCGCAATGCTGGCGCGGCGCCGCGGAGGCCCGATCTTTCTCATGCTGGCGGCTTCAGAAAGATGCCGAAGATCGTCTGATTTCCCTTTTGGATCAGAACGTTGTGTGATTTGCCTTGCTGTCTTTCTGATCCTTCACCAGAAGCTGCTCGCTCGCCGTTTGGCAGAACGCCGCAACCGCAGACGAATGATCCCGCGCGCGCCGATCGTGAGCCATGCGGGCCGATAGGCAAGCGTTGCAGCGCAATACTCATGAACCACAACACTAGTTTTCCACAATGTCATCCATCTCCAGCGGCTCGTCTTGTGCCGCCGCCCATTCGGCGCGCGCCGCCGCGCGCCGCTTGCCGCGCTCGTCGAGCGGGAGCTTGAGCGCGGCGATCAACGCCATGACCTCCTCGTGCGCGGTCACATGGGCGAGGCTCGGGCGGATACCGAGCGTCTCCTCATCGATCTGATCGACGGCGGTAAGGCCGCGCGGAAAGAACTCGCGGTAGATCAGGCGTTCCGCGAGCCCGTCGGCGTAGCGAAAGCCGAGCCGCGCACCGAGATGGGTAAGCCCCTCGCCGACCAACTGCTTGTTGCGCGAGGCGATCGTCGACAGGCGATTGCGAACCACGATCCAGTCCATATGGCCGCCATCGACGCTGCGGCGCTGGCGGCGTGCATCGCGGACCATGTCGGCATAGTGGCTTTCGCCCGTGACCGCGAAGGTTGTCGGATCGACGGTACCGAGCACATCGAAATCGACAAAGCTGTCGTTAAGCGGCGTGATCAAGGTGTCGGCGATCGAATGCGCAAGCCGCATCAGGTAGGTGTCGGTGCCGGGCGTATCGATGACGATGAAATCGTGCGAGCGCTCCACCGACGCCACCGCTTCGACCAGCCCGCCGAATTCGATTGCCTCGTTTTCGTCGAGCCGCAGCGTGGTGCCGCGCGCGATGCAGAAATGCACGGGAACCTTCAGCCCGAGGCCCGAATGGGCCGCCCAGGTGCGGCGATTGTCGATATAACGGGTGAAGCTCTTTTGGCGGGAATCCAGATCGACCGTCGCGACCCGCTGGCCCATGGTCATGAGCGCGACGGCAACGTGCATCGCCGTCGTCGACTTGCCCGAGCCGCCCTTCTCATTGCCGAGAACGATAACGTGCGCGGACATCGATTGTCCCGCGTGCACCGACATACCATCACCTCAGCAGCCATCCCTTAAACGGCGGTCCGGCATGGTCAAGGCAGCGTGCGTTCCCGCCTCGTGTTATGATTAATTAACCACGTGTCAGCGACGAACGGTTTTGGTACGACTTCGGTGCCGCTCACAGAACGAAATCTCCATGCCCCGCCGCCCGCGTGTCGTCTCCGATGTTCCCGCCCTGCGCCGCGCCGTCGCGACGCTACGCCGCGACGGCAGAATCGCGCTGGTTCCGACCATGGGCGCTCTGCACGACGGACATATTTCGCTGGTCCGCCTGGCGCGGCGACGTGCCAAGCGGGTCGTGGTGTCGATCTTCGTGAACCCGACGCAGTTTGCGCCGAATGAGGATTTCTCGAGCTATCCGCGCAACCTCAGCAAGGACCTTGCCCGGCTCGCCGAGGCAGGCGTTGATCTTGTCTGGGCGCCGGACGTGAAAGTGATGTATCCAGACGGCTTCGCGACCCGCATCACGCCTGAAGGCCCGGCCAAAGTTGGACTCGAAGACTCGTTTCGCCCGCATTTCTTCGGTGGTGTCGCCACAGTTGTCGCGAAACTCCTGACCCAGTGCACGCCCGACGTCGCGGTCTTCGGCGAGAAGGACTATCAGCAGCTCAAGGTCATTGCGCGACTCGCGACCGACCTCGATCTGCCGGTCAAGATCGTCGGCGCGCCGATCGTGCGCGAGGCGAACGGGCTCGCGATGTCATCGCGTAACGCATACCTCTCGGAGGCGCAGCGCGGCGTTGCGGCGACGCTCTGTCGCGTGCTCAAGGACTGCGCGCACAGGATTGCGAACAAGGCGCACGTCGCGCGCGTGCTCGACGAAGGATCGGCCGAGATCGAAAGCGTGGGCTTCACGCTCGACTATCTCGAGGCGCGTCACGTCGACAGCCTGGCGAAAGTCGAAACGCTCAAGGACGGCCCGATCCGCCTTCTGGTCGCCGGGCGGCTCGGCACCACGCGGCTGATCGACAACGTCGCAGTCTAGCAGGGCTTAGCACGAGTGTCCCGATTCCAAAGTTTGTGCGATTTATCGGCAGCCGTCAACACGAGCTTCGGTATCGAGGATACTAGCCACTCATTGATTCTAGTGTGGCTTAGGTCCAAGACGTCCGCAACTTGGACAAGCAGCACAACATTGCGGACTTCTGAGCCGCCACACCGCTGTAGTTCTCTTACTGCTCTTCGGGTGGCTTCACGTGCCGAAACGAATAGAGCAACGCCAAGTCATACACGATCTTCAGCATCCCGCACGCAAGCAATGGCAAGCCGGAAAACGGGGTGGCGAGCAGCATGCCGGCCAAGGCGGGGCTCAGCGATGATGCGAGGCTGCGGGGTACCGCCGTCACGCTGGCGGCGGCCGTCCGCTCTGCCGGAGTCACCACCGCCATGACGTAAGACGAGCGTGCCGGCACATCCATCTGCGACAGTGCCGATCTCAGCAACAATAAGCCGAGCGTCAGCACCAAATCCGATGAGAACGCGGCCAGGATCAGGAATATGTTGGCCGGGATGTGGGTGAAGACCATCGTATTGATGAGGCCAATCCGTCCTGAAAGCCAGGCAGCGACCGGATACGAAAAAGCGGTCAGCACGCCCGTCCAGAAAAAGAACAAACTCGCCGCCGACAGCGAAAGATCAAAGCGTTCGAACAACCATAGCGCGAGCAAGGACTGGACGAC